>JBEBBJ010000119.1:0-6060 GCA_041158445.1 Bacteroidota bacterium | reverse complement strand
TGAATTTAATTATAACGCTCAATACGAAAAGCGCGGAATGATTGCCCAAAAACTCCAGCTCGATTCTCTTCAAAAAAATGCCATTTTTCAGGCTTTAGAAACGAATTTATTGCCAGAAAATAGAGAGTATGCTTACAAGTTCTTCTACGATAACTGTTCGACTCGAATTCGTGACATGATTGAAAAGAATGCGCCGGGCAAATACCAATGGAATCAGAATCCATCACTAGAAGGTAAATCGTATCGGGATTGGATGAACAAGTATTTAGAGACTAATTCTTGGGTGACTTTGGGGATGAATCTAGCCTTAGGCATTCCTTCAAATGTGAAGGCGAATGCTTCACAAGCATGTTATTTGCCGGATAATTTAGCCGCTGCGACGAATTTAGCCCCTAAACTAGCTGCGAATCCAGTTAGTTTATTCGACGGAGAAATAGCTCTGGAAACCGGTTTTGATTTCACTGGACCATATGCGTTTTTAGGAATATTGACGCTTTTGATTGGATTCTTAAGCTTTAAGCAGGCGTTTCCCTATGCTGCAGATGTTACTTTGTTTGGTCTGATCGGAATTCTTGCCTGGTTTGTTTTCTTTTTAGGCACAGCCACAAATCACGAAGTGATGGCTTGGAATCCAGCATCCCTCATGTTGTTCCCATTGAATTTTCCATTAGTTATCTGGTTTGCTAGAAATCCAATGAAATGGAAGAGGTATTTGCAAGTCATTTCGGTATTATGTTTCGTGGGCCTAGTCTGGTCTGGAATGCAGTTTTTGCCCATGGTTTTAGCAGGTTTACCTGTGTTTATCCGTTTAGTTAGCTTATCCTTCATCAAAAAATAAATGCGTTACCTATTCCTTTTCATCTCTTTCTGTAGTTTTTCGCAGGAGGTTTTTAGTCCCCTTGTCCCACGGAAAGAATTTCAGCCGTTGAAGATTGAGCGTGCTTTGAAAGCAGATGGGAACTTGGATGAAGTGGAGTGGTCTAACGCTCCTTCATTAGGGATAGATTTTCAAGTGGAGCCTTTTCAAGGTAATAAGGCATCATTTTCCTCTCAGGTCAAGATGCTCTATAATCATCAATACCTGTATGTAGCAGCTATTTTAAGAGATACGGTAGGAAAAAATGGGTACCGAGCGCCGAACTTAAAACGCGATTACCAATTCGTTGAGAATGATCTATTTGGAATTGCTATTGATGGGTTTAATGATAAGCGTAATGCTATCGTATTACAGTCGAATGCCTATGGTGCTCAAAGAGACCTATTGGCGTTTGATGATCGACAATTTGACATAGATTGGGATGGTTTGTACCGCGTCAGAACGCAGCGTTCTGATTCTTCTTGGGTAGCGGAATTTGCGATTCCGTGGCAAACGCTACGGTATCCTAAAACGGATGGAACAAAAGCACAAGATTGGGGTATTAATTTCTTTCGAGTGAGACGAGCTAGCAATGAATTAGCCGTTTGGTCGCCGCATCCGCGTTCGATGAGTCCCTTGCGTATGGATTATGCAGGTAAGTTAACGGGGATTATTCCCCCTCCTCCCACAGGCACTAACATTCGTTTTATTCCCTATTTATTGCAGGTTTCGAATAATTCGGAGGGTACTGAAATCGGAAATGCATCGACAAGTGATTTTAAACTTGGAGGCGAAATTAAGTGGGCTATCAGTCCTACTTCTATCATGGACTTCACCTTTAATACGGATTTTGCCCAAGCAGATGTAGATAGGCAGGTAAATAATATTTCTCGTTTTTCAGTATTCTTCCCTGAGCGTCGTCAGTTTTTCTTGGAAAATGCTTCGCTTTTTTCTGCTGGTTTGGCACCCGTTAACGAGGTGGTGGGCGGTTCGATGTATATTCAGCCCTTCTTTAGTCGTACGATTGGTTTAGATCAAAATGTGAATCCCATTGCCATTACAGCGGGTTCCAGGTTTGTTTATCGCTCGGAGAAAAGAAATTTTGGAGGAATCTATATGCGCCAAGGCGAGGGAGATGGTGATCCATTTACGAATTTTTTGGTGGGTCGTTATTCGGAGAATTTTGGCAAACAAAATAGGATAGGAGCGATTGTTACGACTAAATCATCGCCTTCAAATGTGGCTACAACTGGAGCATTAGATGCCTTTATTCGCTTCAATGATAAATTGTCCTTCAGTGGTATGGGTACCATGACGCAGGATTCTAGGAATAGTAAACAGGGATTTGCGGAGTATGGACAATTTCTTTACAAAGACAATTTGGTCACGCTATATTGGACGCATACCTTGGTTTCGGATGATTATAATCCTGAAATGGGATTTGTTTCAAGGAAAAATGTGCTTTCTAATTCGCAGGGTGTCGATTTTAATGTACGCGGAAAATGGTTGCCTAAATTCGTTCGATTTTGGCAGCCAGGTGTTTATACGGAGGTATACCACAGTCTAAAGACTGGAAATATCGTGGAACAAAAATTGGTTTCTGGTCCCTTATGGTTTAATCTTCAGAATGGGGGTATTATAGGGGGGTATATTGACGCGAGTGTTCAGAACTTGGAAGAAGATTTTAATCCGGTGGGTATTCGCATTAAACCAGGTTCTTATTCCTATTTTAGAAAGGGTTTTTTGCTAGCGAGTGATCCCAGTGCAAAATACTCCGGTTCAACGGAATATGGCTGGGGTGGATTTTTTGATGGAACCTTACAAATGATTGATTCTAAGTTTCGGGTGGCGCCCATCCCACATGTGAATTTGGGTTTATCGTGGAACTGGAGCAAATTTGAAAACGTGGGAGTAGCTCGTGAGACGAAAGAAGTGAACTTATTGATTTTGGAGACTCGAATGGCGATCAATCCGCGTTTGCAATTAATCGGCTTCTATCAGAAAAATACGACTGATAATTTGAATTCAGTGAATATGCGATTGGCTTGGGAATACCAGCCCTTGTCTTATGTTTATCTCGTGTTTAATACCTTGAATTACCAAGGATCCGATAGCACCCAACAGAAGCAACAAAGTTTTTTAGCTAAATTGTCCTTTCTAAAGCAATTCTAATATGAAGATCGAATTACGCAGTGATACGTTTACTTTACCCACTCCTGGTATGCGCGAAGCTATGTTTTCGGCTCCTTTAGGGGATGATGTTTTTGGAGAGGATCCTACCGTAAATGCGTTAGAGGAGAAAATGGCAAAGCTTTTCAACAAGGAAGCTGCGCTTTTTTGTGTGTCTGGAACGCAGACAAATCAAATTGCTATTTCGGTTCATGTCTCTAAAGGTCAAGAAGTTATCTGTGACGAGTTATCGCATATCTATTTGTATGAGGGCGGTGGTATCATGGCAAATGCCGGTGCTTCGGTGAAATTATTGAAAGGGGATTTAGGTCGCTTAAACGTATCTCAGATCCGAGCAGCTATTTCGCCAGATGACATTCACGCCTGCGAAAGTCGTTTAGTTAGTTTAGAAAATACAGTTAATAAAGGTGGTGGAAGTATTTATACATCTGAAGCCTTACAAGAGATATCTGATTTTTGTCGTTCCGTTAACATTCCTCTCCACTTAGATGGGGCACGTATCTTTAATGCGATGGTTGAAACGGGTCAAACTCCAGCTCAATTCGGTGCTTGGTTTGATACCCTTTCTGTTTGTCTTTCCAAAGGCTTAGGTGCACCGGTTGGCTCTATTTTATTAGGATCGAAAGAATTTATCAAAAAAGCACGTCGTGTCAGAAAACGTTTAGGTGGTGGATGGCGTCAATCAGGATTATTAGCTGCTGCTGGAATTTATGCCCTAGATCATCAAGTGGAACGCTTAAAGGAGGATCATGCACGTGCCCGTCAAATTGCACAGGTTTGCGAAAAATTACCTTGGGTGAAAGCGATACTTCCTGTTTCTACTAATATCGTTATTCTTGAATTGCAAGACGGTTTATCTTCAGCAACAAAGGTGGCTGAATTAAAGGAAAAAGGGATTTATTGTGCCCCTTTTGGCCCTACTTATGTACGTTTTGTTACACATTTAGGATTTGATGATGAGGCACTTCAGGCTTTTTCAGAAAGAATCTCTGAGTAAAATCGCGCGCTAATAGCCTTCTATAAGAAATCAATTCTTATGCAGCGAAAGGCGTTTAAAATGTATTTGTTACCCGGTAATTCGGTGGAATACAAAAAGCGACATGACGAGATTTGGCCTGAATTAGCCGAATTACTTCATCAAGTCGGGATCCAAAATTATTCCATTTTCCTGGACGAAAGTACCCGTACGCTAGCGTTGGTGGGCCTATATGGCCGATATTATGGAAACGAATGCGGATCATTCTCCGGTTGCGATTGATTTAACCCCTGTCTTTTATTTAGCCTAATGAAGAAGCTCCTTTTTATTTTATTAATTCCTTCGATTATAATCGCAAAAAAGCCAGACCGTGAGCAAGTTCTTCAACATATGCATTTGGCGAAATCTTATTTCCAAGGAGTTTGGCCTGACGTAACTAAGGTGATTGTGAGTCCGGACAAGACGCGCCCTTCGAACATTTGGACAAGAGCTGTTTTTTACGAAGGTTTACTAGAATCGTGCCTCTGACTTGAAATACATGGAGGATTGGGGTGAATTTCATCATTGGTCTTTGCGAAATGGCTTGAAAACGAGGAATGCCGACGACCAAGCCTGTGGGCAAGTCTATTTGGATTTGTTTGATTTGAAGGCAGATTCTGCGCGAATTAAACCGATTAAAGAGAATATAGACAATATGGTTGCGACTGATAAGGCTAACGATTGGTCTTGGATCGATTGTCTTCAAATGAGTATGCCCGTCTTCACTCGTTTAGGCGTTCGCTTTAAAGATGATCGCTATTTTACAAAAATGCATGATTTGTACACTGATACTAAAGTTAAGCTATACAATCAACAAGAGCATTTATGGTGGCGGGATAAAGATTTTATTCCTCCCTATAAAGAGCCAAACGGTACGAATTGTTATTGGTCTCGGGGCAATGGTTGGGTTTTTGCTGCATTAGCGAGAACCTTAGATTTGATGCCAGCGAATGCGCCACATAGAGCAGAATATGTGAAAGATTTCCAAGATATGGCTGCCGCTTTATTTCCATTTCAGCGCATGGATGGATTTTATAACGTAAGTTTAACCGATGAGTCAAATTACGGCGGTCCTGAACTCACAGGAACTGCTTTATTCGTATATGGCATGTCCTGGGGAATACGTCAAGGTATTTTACCGGCATCAAAATACCAGCATTCGGTTGATAAAGGGTGGAAGGCTATTGATTCCTGTGTTCAATCCAATGGATTCTTAGCCTATGTGCAAGGAACAGGTAAAGAGCCTAAAGACGGTCAACCAGTTTCGAAGACTTCAGTTCCTAATTTTGAGGACTTCGGTGCCGGATGTTATTTGTTAGCGGGGTCAGAGATCTTAAAGGCGAAATAGTATATTATTGATAGCGTGTAGGATTTTTTTTCTATATTTGCCGTTCAATCAATTCAAACACGATGAAAAAACTTATTATCGGTTCTCTGGTAGGCGGCTTACTTATCTTTATTTGGCAGACCTTGTCTCATGTTGCTTTCAATTTGCATGAACCTGTTCAGCAATACACAGCCAAGCAAGATTCTATTCTAACTTATTTGAACAAACAGGAATTAGCTCCCGGTGGCTATATTTTACCTCGAATGAGTCACAATCAATCGATGGAAGAGTTAGAAGGTTTTACTAAATCGATCGCTGGAAAACCTTGGGCTCGTGTGATCTTTTATTCTTCTTACAAAACAGATATGACCATGAATATGATTCGTGGTTTCGTTTTAGATGTGTTTATGGTCTTTCTATTGGTTTGGATTATCTCTAAACTTAAAATCCCTAGACGATCTACGATTATAGGTGTTTCCGTTGTGATTGGCTTAATCGCCTTTTGTAATACCTCCTATACCGAACACATTTGGTACCCGGTGTACGATTTACGATCTCAATTAATTGATGCTATAGTCGCTTGGGGGCTATGTGGCTTCTGGTTGAGTCGGTATTTTGGCCAAAAAAATTAATTCAAAGGCTCCATCTGGAGCCTTTTTTCTTATCTTGCTT
>JBEBBJ010000118.1:0-4442 GCA_041158445.1 Bacteroidota bacterium | reverse complement strand
CCTTGTCTTTGGCAGAGATTAAAAAATTCTTTTCTAAAAGTTAGGCTTGAGTAAATATTTCGCATAGAAGTCATCGATTACTCGAACGGCTTCGGTAGGTGTATCTACTAATGAAAATAATTCTAAGTCTTCTTCGTGAATATTTCCGTGTCCCACCATTGTCTTTTTAATCCAATCAAGTAAACCTCCCCAATAGTCTTTCCCCACCAATACAACTGGGAAGCGACCTATTTTATGGGTTTGGATTAACGTAAGTGATTCGAACATTTCGTCCAAAGTACCAAAACCGCCCGGCATAATGATAAAGCCCTGTGAATACTTGACGAACATTACTTTGCGCACAAAAAAGAAATCAAAGTTGATGTTTTTATCAGAATCGATGTAAGGATTTGGTTTTTGCTCAAACGGCAATTCGATGTTTAATCCTACACTTCTACCTCTTTCACTCGCCGCTCCTTTATTCCCTGCCTCCATAATACCAGGGCCACCGCCTGTTATAACGCCATAACCATGTCGCACTAATTTCGCGGCGATTTCTTCCGCAATCTTGTAATATGGATTTTCAGGGCTTGTTCTTGCTGATCCGAATATAGACACGCAAGGGCCAATTTTGGATAATTTATCAATTCCCTCGACGAATTCGCTCATGATTTTGAAGATACGCCACGATTCCTCTGATTTAATCTGAGCCCAAGTTTTATCACCAAAGGCCTGCTTGATTTTTTCTTCTTCCTCTTTCCAGTTATTCTCCGTCATAATTTTCAAAATTGTTTCCTAAATGTAGGACTAATCCTTTTACCTTTGCAAATAAATAAATCATAAATTAATGAATGCTCCTTTAAGTTTTGCAGTAGGCGGTGACCACGCTGGTTTTGATTACAAGAATGATTTGATCTCTTTTTTAGAGGCCAAAGGTATCACAGTGAAAGACTGTGGCACCTATTCAGCTGATTCTGTAGACTATCCAGATTTTGCACACCCAGTGGCAGATGCAGTGGAAAAAGGAGAGGTAAGTTTTGGTTTATTATTATGTGGTAGTGCTAATGGGGTAGCTATTACGGCGAATAAGCACCAAGGAATCCGCGCAGGTTTAGCCTGGAATACGGAGGTAGCTGCCTTAGTTCGTCAACACAATGATGCGAATGTATTGTGTTTACCTGTTCGTTTCATCTCTTTAGAAGAAGCCAAAGCTTGTTTACAGGTATTTTTAGATACCCCTTTTGAGGGAGGTCGTCACCAAGGCCGCGTGAACAAGATTTCTTGTTGTTAAGCTATTTTTTACGGTAAAGTTTAGGACTTACTAACACGTATTGTTGCGTGATAGAAGGAAGGTGCTGCCCAATTTTGGGTAAATATCCTTCCGAATCATAGATATAGGTGGGTTGATCCTTGGCGAAATATTCCTGAACCGTGATGACGTTTTTATAGGAATTCAATTGACTTAATAAAGGTTTAGCCAATTCCCAGTTCACAAACGGCCCAGCCATTTCATTGTGCAAGTATTCGTCTATCTCTGGACCCAATACAAGTAACTTTTGCCCACTAATGGATAATAAAGGCTTCTGTTTAATCGTCATTTCAGCTTCCTTGTAGTCTTGTTTTGCCAGGATAAATACCGAGGCAACTAGTAGCACAAACACGAGTTCTTTCTGCCAATTCTTCTTGATCACATAGAAGATATTTAATCCAAAATAGGCCAAAGGAGGCAATAAGATCACGAAGTTGATGCGGTGAAAGGAAGGAAAATTAGCCATAGAAAGAAAGCTAAAGAAAAACCAGATGATGGTCGTCTGCTGTGCTTTCTGAGCATGTGCTCTAATTTTGGGATTCCCCACTACTTTGTATAATCCCCAAATGCCTAACAAGAAGGCTGGGGCAAAGGTTAGTAATACCCGCTTGCTTTCTTCCCAAGAAATCAGCTGAAAGGTGAAGACCGATTGGCGGTAAACCTGCCACAAATAAGGGAGGTTTCCGCGGAAAGAAAAGACTAAACTTGTAATGGTGATGACAAATAGATAGCCGATAAGTACGAGAATAATTTGTCGAATGCTGATACCTGAATAAAATAACAAACTCAAAATAGCCCAAGGTAAAACCCAGAAATAGGCAGGAAATAACAAAGTGGCTGTGGCTAGGTAGACCCCAACTAAAAATACGCGGTCATTTACTAATAAGGTTTTTTGCTGCTGTATGATTTCCTTCCAGGTTAATAATAGAAAGGTTAATCCAAGTAAGGCAGGATCGGGTACGTAAAATTCTCTTGTCAGATGAAATAAAAGCAGATAGATTCCAAAAGCCAATCCGCCTAATTTCGGCATCAAATCAAACTGCAAAATACAACGCTGAAAAAGATAGGCCTGAAGGCAGATGATAGAAAAAGCGATGTAGGGGTTAGATGAAATGGAGATCGAAAAAAAATCAAGTAATTGATAGAAACCTGTTGCAAATGGTCCCGTATTATCTCGAATGTCCTTGTAAAGCCTGAACCCTTGGTTTAACTTTTGGCCAATTAAATAGTTTTTAATTTCCCATGGAAAATAGGTAAATCCCTGCTGAGTCTGCACAAATGCTAGAAATCCCCCTACAAGACAAAAAAGTAGGATGGAGATTAGACTATTGGATTTAATAAATTGCAACATATTTAGCTAAACGAAGCCCTAAATTACGGTGATTCCAATTATTATTATGAAATTTGCAGGTGTTTTTTGTGATAAAAACACCTTTTAAAATTAGAGCAAGCATGGATACGAAGCGTCAGCAAAAATTTGGCCGTCAAATACAGAAAGATTTAAGTGATATTTTTCAAAAAGAATTCAAAGAGATTTTTGGAAAAGGAATGGTTACGGTGACTGAAGTGAAAATCAGTCCGGATTTATCTGTAGCGCGTTGCTATTTAAGCTTTTTGTTGATTGATGATCGGGAGGCAGTGATGGATGAATTAGAAATCCGTAATAAGGCCATTCGTAATGCCTTAGCCAATCGCATTCGTAAGCAGGTGCGTATCATTCCTAATTTAGTTTTCTTCTTAGACGATACCGCGGAATATGCAGCTAAAATTGAAGCGCTATTCGAAGGATTAGTTATTCCTCCAGCTGATGGGGAGGTGCCTAATCGGGTAGCTGATGAAATTGATTAAAAGATGAGTATTTCCTTATTTGTTGCGAAAAGGTATTTTTTTTCCCCATTTAAGGCGAGTTTTATCACCTTAATTTCCCGCATCTCGATGATCGGGGTGGGAGTAGAGGTGATGGCATTAGTGCTCATATTATCCGTATTTAATGGTTTAGAGGATTTCCAAAAAGGCTTATTCAAAACCTTTGATCCCGATTTAACCATTGTTTCTAAAACCGATTCGCGCTTTTCATTTCAAACCACTCAGCTAAACTCTATTGCTAAGATTCCTGGTGTCCGTTCTATTCAACCCATTTTAGAGGATCAAGCCTTGATCAGATACAATGGCAAGCAACTAGTCGTGACATTAAAGGGAATTGATTCCTCTTTTATTGCATCGAAACGATTGAAAAATCAGGTGGTAGATGGGGAATATTTAGTGGATTATGAAGGTCATCCTTTCGGAATGGTGGGAGCGGGTGTGTTTATGGCGATGGGAATGAATTTTGAGGATAGTTTTCACCCGATAGAAGCCTGGTATCCGAATCAAAAAGCCCTAGCTAATTTTCAAATAACGCAAGATGCGGCTAATCAGAAGGCTTTTTTCCCATCTGCGGTCTTGCAAGTAGAGCAAACGTTTGATAATCAACATATTCTAGTCCCATTGCAATGGATGCGTGAATTGACCTTATCGGATTCATCAGCAGTTTCTCGTTTTGATATTATGCTAGAGGAGGGAGTTAATGAGGTTCAAGTTCAAAAAAGTATTCAGCAGATCTTAGGTTCGAATTTCGGGGTCCAAACAAGGGATCAACAGCACGCTATATTATTACGAGCCATCAAGATTGAAAAGCTATTTGTCTTTATTCTCATGGCCTTTATTATGGGCATAGCCTCCTTTACCCTGTTTTATGCCTTATCGCTTCTTGTGATTGAGAAAAGAAAAGACTTGAGAACCCTGCTGGCTATGGGAATTACGCAACGTCAGTTACTGCGTATTTTCTTATTGGTGGGCCTATTTATCAGTTTCTCTGGGGCAGTGGTTGGGATGGGACTCGGATTTACTTTGGGCTGGATACAACAAACGTTCGGAATTATCCCTTTGGGAATCCCGAACGCTTTAATTGATGCCTATCCTATTCAAATGGAATGGCTTGATTTTCTGATGACCGCGCTAGTGGTGATTGTCATTACTTTTTTGGCCTCCATCATACCGGCTAGAAAAGCGGTTCAAATGACTTTTAATCAGCCAAAGGCGGATTAAATTCTCCTTCCCACTTCGATACCACACAAGTAGCAACTCCGTTTCCTGCAACAGAAGTTACCGTTCT
>JBEBBJ010000117.1:0-5674 GCA_041158445.1 Bacteroidota bacterium | reverse complement strand
ACGGATAAAAAAGCGAAGGCCTTGTATGATTTTGCCAAAAAATCAGATAATTTCGAAATATTCGTAGAGAACGAAAATCACCGTTCAGCGACCGTGGTGGTGTTAAACTGCAAAGAGGGAAGCTCGAAAGTGATCTCTACGATCAAGGAAAGAAGTGATATGATTATCGGTTCAGGTTACGGAAAGTTAAAAGAAACCCAAATCCGAATCGCGAATTTTCCAGCAGTAAATTTAGAGCAAGTTCAGTCTTTAATAGCTGAATCGGAATTGCCCGCAAATTTGCGGACGATTTAGCCTTCGTAAAAGACGGTTATTTAGCTGCCGTTTCATCCAGAGATATTTCTCGTGCACAAGAATTTGCATCCCATTACGGGCCAGATGTGAAATGCTTTGGCAGCTACGAAGCGATGCTTTCGAGTGGCGAAATCGATGTCGTTTACATCGCCTCTCCTCACGGTTTGCACCACGAACATACCTTGTTGTGCCTGAATGCCGGCCTTCCTGTTCTTTGTGAGAAAGCATTCGCGATTAAAGCATTCGCGATTAATTCGAAGCAGGTGGCGGAGATGATCAAGACTGCTCGCGATAAGAAAATCTTCTTGATGGAAGCCTTGTGGACTCGTTTCCACCCATCGATTGTCAAGTTGCAAGAAATTCTAGCTTCTGGCGTAATCGGTGATATTGTTCACCTAGCGGCGGATTTTGGCTTTCACGCGCCCTACGATCCAGAGGCACGTTGGTTTAATCCCGCATTAACGGGTGGCTCCCTTTTAGATATCGGAATCTATCCTTTATTTATCTCCAAATTCGTTCTAGGAAATCCCCTCGAAATGAAGGCGACGGGTGTTATGGCGCCTACTGGTGTGGATATGAATACGTCGATTGCCTTGAAATACAGTTCAGGCGTGACGGCGACTTTGTTCTCCACTTTTGCAACTAAGACCGATACTACTTGTGAAATTCACGGGACGAAAGGTAAAATACATATGCACTCTCGCTTCCACGAAACGAAAGGAATCACGGTTACGATTCACGAAACAGAAGAGGAAACGTTCTACGAAACAGAGCGTCTAGGCTGGGGCTATAGTTACGAGGCAGAGGCGGTGCAAGCAGATTTGCGCGCTGGACGCACGGAAAATGCCTTGATGTCTCATCAATTCAGTACCGAATTGATGGCTTTATTAGATGAAATTCGTGCTCAAATCGGTTTAAAATATCCAAATGTAAGATCCTACTTTTCCTTTTATTGTCTTTCGGCGTATTCGCCCAAAATCGTTTCGAAAAAGAGATTGTGGCCTACGAAAAGCAAGATTCTATCGCATTGCCTAGTAAAGGGATGAAACTTTTCATCGGCTCTTCGAGCTTCCGTTTATGGAAAAGTTTCGATGCCGATACGAAGGGAATGAATGCTTTTAACCGCGGTTTTGGCGGAAGTACCTTGAAAGATGCCTTGTATTATTTCGATCGGATGGTGGTAAAATACCAGCCCTCTTGGGTTTTTATGTATGAGGGGGATAATGATTTAGCATCTGGCACTAGTCCAGAAGAAATCGCAGCTCAATTCGAAGAGTTCTCTAGCCGACTAGCAAAACAAGTTCCAGGAGCTAAATTAGTCTTCGTCTCTTCTCGTCCAAGTCTAGCACGCGAGGCAATGAAAGTAAAGCAACAGGATTTAAATCAACGCATCGCGGCTATTTCAGCTAAGAAAAAAGGACATTATGTGATCGATATGCACTCGCCGTTTTACAATGCAGACGGATCCTTAATGCAGGATATTTTCGTGGCGGATCGTTTGCACCTAAATGAAAAGGGCTATGCGATTTTTGCGAAGCAAATTCAAAATTTTGTAGAGAAGCATGCCAAATAGAGATGTTTTAAAGGGGGATTGGTTGCCGAATATTTCGGTGGACTGTGTCATTTTTGGATTTCAAGAGAATCAATTAAAAGTGCTTCTGTTGAAATTTAGAAACAGTGATATTTGGTCCTTGCCTGGCGGGTTTATTGGAAGAGAAGAAGATGCGGATGATGCCGCTAAACGCATTTTGTGGCAGAGAACGGGTCTTGAAAATATCTATTTGCAGCAGTTTCACACCTTCGGTGATTTGAAACGGAATATTGGTGCCATCGCAAAGCACGAAGAGATTAATCTGGCGATGGGTCGCTCGAAAGAAGATTTGACGTGGTTATCACATCGATACATCACCTTAGGGTATTACGCCTTGGTGGAATACTCGAAAGTAAAAGTAGAGTTAAACGATGTCTCAGATGATTCTGCTTGGATGGATCTAGATCAGATTCCAGCCTTGTTTTTAGATCACAATAAAATCATTAAGACGGGATTAGCGCATTTGCGTAGCTCGATGGACACGAAGTTAGCTGCCTTCAATTTGTTGCCAGAGACCTTCACGATGTCTGAATTGCAGCAAGTATATGAGACGATTTTGGGTAAAGAATTAGTTCGTACCAACTTCCAGCGTAAGATGTTGAGCTTAGATATTTTAGAGCGTATTGAAAAGAAATATACCGGAGGAGCTCATAAGGCGCCGTATTTGTATCGTTTGGACAAGAAAAAAGCGGAGGCTTTTTTGTCCTCCGCTTCTTAATATTATCCCATATTGTGGTAGACGTTTTGCACATCATCGTCTTCTTCTAGACGCTCGATGAGTTTTTCTACGTCAGCCACTTGGGCATCTGTTAATTCTTTTGTTTCGTCCGGGATGCGTTCGAAATCAGCCCCCATTAATTCGTATCCTTTTTCTTCTAGGAATTTTTGAATCGCACCGAAAGCAGTGAATTCTCCGTAGATATTAATTTGATTCGTTTCCTCATCTAAGAAAACCTCATCACCACCTAGGTCGATTAATTCAAATTCTAATTCTTCTAAATCAATCTCAGGTTTCGCTGCAATTTTAAATACAGATTTGCGGGTAAAGATGAAGTCTAACATCCCTGTTGTTCCTAAGCTTCCACCACACTTCGTGAAAGAAGAACGGATGTTCGCTACGGTACGGTTGATGTTATCTGTCGTGGTTTCTACCAGGATAGCGATACCATGTTGTGCGTATCCTTCGTAAACAATCTCTTTGTAGTCTTCTTGGTCTTTCGAAGTGGCACGCTTGATGGCACGCTCTACGTTTTCCTTCGGCATGTTGACTGCCTTCGCGTTCTGGATGATGGCACGTAAGCGGGAGTTAGAGGATGGATCCCCACCTCCAGATTTTACGGCAATCACAATATCTTTACCGATTTTAGTAAAGGTTTTGGCCATCTGGCCCCAACGTTTGAATTTTCTTGCTTTTCTAAATTCGAAGGCTCTTCCCATAGTTCTGTATTTTGAATTGCAAAAATAAAACAAGCTGATGGAATTCCGCTATCCGACCTAAAAAAAATCGCCCCACAGAACCGGGTTTAATAGCTAGGAAATTTGGCTAAATTGCGAGGATGAAAAAATTCCTCCTCCTGTTTTTATTGGTTAGTACCTCGACTCTTTTTGCCCAAAAGAAGAATGAGAACTTCAAAATGCATATTAAGCAAAGCACAGGTGCCATTAAGATTGACGGAGTGTTGGATGAAAATGCCTGGTTTCAGGCGGCAGCTGTCAGCGATTTCATGATGTGTAATCCCTTCGATTCCCTTTGTGCTCAAGTGCGGACGGATGTGAAGATGGCCTACGACGATAAGTATATCTATATTTCAGCGGAGTGTTTCTTGAAGGAGCCCGGCGCCTTTGTGGTGGAGTCGATGAAGCGGGATTTTGGTTTTGGGGTAAATGATAATTTTTTGGTTTTTATTGATACGTTTGAAGATAAGACGACGGGTTTTGCGTTTGGGGCGAATGCGGCCGGGGCGCAGTGGGATGGCCAAATGTCCGAAGGATCGAAGGTGAATTTGAATTGGGATAATAAATGGGAATCAGCGACGACTTATAAGCGGGATTCCTGGATTTTCGAGGCGGCGATTCCGTTTAAGTCGATTCGATATAAGGGGAATGTGAATCGTTGGGGGATTAACTTTTCCCGTTATGATTTGAAGGCCAAAGAAAAGTCCGCTTGGGCCCCCGTCCCTCGGCAGTTTCCCACCGCTTCATTAGCTTACGCCGGCGTATTGGTTTGGGATACTCCGCCTCCCACTCCTAAAAAGAATATCTCCTTAATTCCCTATGTGCTTTCGGGGGTAACAGCGAATTATGAAGTGAAGGATCCGGCAACGATGCGTAACCAAATTGGGGGCGATATCAAGGTGGCGATTAATTCGGGTTTAAACTTAGATATGACCTTGAATCCTGATTTTTCACAGGTCGATGTAGATAGGCAACAAACGAACCTTGATCGATTTGAGCTTTTTTATCCAGAGAAACGTCAGTTTTTTATTGAGAACTCCGATCTATTTGATGGATTCGGTACTGATAATATTCGGCCGTTTTTCTCGAGAAGAATTGGCTTAGCCTTGAATCCCAAGACCGGAATTTACGAACAGACGCCCATTACTTATGGGGCGCGTTTGAGTGGAAAATTAAACCAAGATTGGCGGATAGGTGCCTTGAATGTGCAGTCTGAGCGCATTGATGCTAAAGGTGTTCCTACCCAAAACTATTCGATGGTTGCTTTGCAAAGAAAGCTCTTTGCTCGTTCAAATTTTGGGGCTTATATGGTGAACAAGCAATCCTTCCTTGATACGGATTTACAGCGCACGAATGGATTTCAATCCTATAACCGGGATCTAGGATTTGAATATAATCTGGCATCGGCGGATAATTTTTGGACAGGGTCTTTGTTCTATGCGAACACGATTAGTCCTTTGCAAAAAGACCGCAGTTTTTCCCAAGCTGCTTCTTTGGCCTACAAAGACAACAACTGGACATTTGCTGTAAAAGAGTCCTGGGTAGGAGAGAATTACAATCCGGAAACAGGTTATGTTCCGCGGGTGAATTATTTTCAGACTCAAGTAGACGCTGGGAAGAATTTCTATCCGAAAAATAAATCCACCAATCTATTTTACACGACCTTGTCCGCGATGTACATGAGTTACTGGAATAATCAAGGGAATTTTACCGACAACACCTCTTATGTGGCGTATGAGGGGACGATGAAGGACCGTTCTACTTTTGGAGCTTATTTATCCTACGACTACGTGAAATTACTTTATGATTTTGATGCAACTCGAATGGGAAATACGGCCTTGAAAAAAGGGACGGAGCATGATTGGTATGCCCTCAATATGCGCTATATGTCATCGCCTATTAAGTTGTTCACCTACTCATTGACGTCTCGTTTTGGTGGATATTATGGCCAAGGCTGGCGTACCGGAATTACTGCTGATATCGGCTATCGCTTCCAGCCTTACGGTAGTTTGTCTGTCGCAGTAGATTATAACGATATCGTGGATGTTGCCATCCCCGGAACAGACGCGGCGACAGCGAAAAAGGTGTCGTCTAACTTTTGGATTATTCGACCTAAAATTGACATCACTTTCTCGAATAAATTATTCTTTGCCACCTTCTTTCAGCTGAACCAGCAAACGAAAAATATCAACCTAAATGCACGTCTGCAATGGCGTTATAAACCCGCATCTGATCTGTTTTTAGTCTACACGGATAATTATTTTCCGGAGATCATGCAAATTCGTAACCGCGCTTTGGTGTTGAAATTGAATTATTGGCTTAATTTGTAATCAA
>JBEBBJ010000116.1:0-4593 GCA_041158445.1 Bacteroidota bacterium | reverse complement strand
TCAGCTTCTCTTTTTTCCTCTATCCAGGCTAATTCTGTTGGATTAGCTAGGGAAGTAATGGATTGATAGATTAATTCGGCGGTAGTCAATTTAAAATAGGTTTGATTCTTCTCTTTGAACGAATTTACTAAAAAAATGTGAATTGATTCCTGATTTTTGGCAGGATGTGCAATAGGTTTAGCCCCTAAATTCCGTTAATTTTGTTTTATGGAAGAAAGACCGATAACTGACTGGCTACCCCTCACGAAAAAAGAGGTAGAAAAACGTGGCTGGGATGAACTGGACGTGATTTTAATTTCAGGTGATGCCTATGTGGATCACCCGGCATTTGGCACGGCTGTGATCGGTCGAATCATGGAAAGTGAGGGATTGAAGGTAGGTATTGTTGCACAACCTAACTGGAAAGACGATTTACGTGATTTCAAGAAACTAGGTAAGCCCAAATATTTCTTTGGAGTGACTGCCGGTTGTATGGATTCCATGGTGAATCATTACACAGCCAATAAGCGCCTTCGTTCGAACGATTCTTATACTCCAGGTGGTGAAGCTGGATTCAGACCGGATTATGCGACTACTGTTTACACAAAGATTTTAAAAGAAATATACCCAGATGTTCCGGTTTTGATCGGTGGAATCGAGGCTTCTTTGCGCCGCGTTACACACTACGATTACTGGGCTGATAAATTATTCCCTTCCATTCTAGTCGATTCTGGTGCAGATATGCTCGTTTATGGGATGGGAGAGCAGCCTTTGCGCGAAATCATGCGTGGGGTGAAGGAAGGAAAGAAATTAGGGGAGTTGACCCATATTAATCAAGTCGCTTTCTTAGGAAAAACAGCGCCTGCCTGCGACTGGGAAACCGTCGAATTAGCGAGCCATGAAGTTTGTTTAGAAGACAAGATCAAATACGCTGCTAACTTTAAGATAGTAGAAGTTGAATCGAATAAGTGGCAAGCCAACCGCATCATTCAAAAAGTAGGAGAGGATGTCCTAGTCATTAATCCTCCCTTCAAGACGATGGAAGAGGTCGAGATGGACAAATCCTTCGATTTGCCTTATACTCGTCTACCACATCCAAAATACCGTAAGCGTGGACCTATTCCCGCTTTCGAGATGATTAAATTCTCGGTCAATATGCACCGCGGTTGTTTTGGAGGTTGTAGCTTCTGTACGATTTCAGCTCACCAAGGTAAGTTTATTGCCTCACGGAGCGAGAAATCAATCATGAAAGAAGTCGAGCAGATCACCAAAGCCCCTGACTTTAAAGGTTATATCTCTGATTTAGGTGGTCCATCTGCAAATATGTACCGCATGAAAGGGAAGGACGAGGAGATTTGTGCGCGCTGTGTGAGCCCATCTTGTATTCACCCGGTGATTTGTAATAACTTGGATACATCGCATAAACCTTTGACGGATATTTACCGCAAGGTGGATAGCCATCCAGCCATTAAAAAGGCATTTGTAGGCTCTGGAGTTCGTTATGACCTGCTGGTAGATGATTTCAACAAGAATAATCAAGATGGAAATCACGATGAATATATGGAGCAATTGATCACTAGACACGTGTCTGGTCGTTTGAAAGTGGCTCCGGAACATACGTCTGATGCGACTTTACGTATTATGCGTAAACCATCGTTCAAGTATTTCCATGCATTTAAGAAGAAATATGATGAAATTTCTGCCAAATTTGGTCTAAAACAACCCCTTATCCCGTATTTCATCTCTTCTCACCCAGGTTGTGAAGAGGAGGATATGGCAAACTTAGCCGCGGAGACAAAGGACTTAGGCTTCCATTTAGAGCAGGTGCAAGATTTTACCCCTACGCCCATGACGGTAGCAGAGGTAATTTATTATTCAGGCGTTCATCCTTACACTTTGCAGCCTGTAAAAACGGCCAAAACGAGGGAGGAGAAGCAAAATCAAAACAAATACTTCTTCTGGTACAAAGCAGAATACAAGGATTGGATTCGTAACCGCTTAACGCAGTTGAAGCGTCCCGATTTAGCACAGCGCCTTTTAGGATTTAGAAACAATAAAAATAGCTGGAATAAATAATTCAGCCTTTCATTAATTAACCAAAAAACAAGAATACAATGGATGAGAATGAAGAATTAATCGTTCGCGATAGCAATGGTGCTGTTTTGAAAGATGGCGATTCAGTTACCGTAATCAAAGATTTAAAAGTACGTGGTTCTTCCAGCGTGATTAAGCGTGGAACCATGGTAAAGAACATTCGACTAACAGACGATGCGGACGAAGTAGAAGGTAAAGTGGAGAAATCGATGATGGTTTTACGGACGGAGTTTTTGAAGAAAGCATAAGTTAGTCACTAGTCAACAGTCGCTAGTCACTAGTCGGTAATTATTAGTGGTGCAACCTTTTTTGATCCGATTGCATCTAGGCGTTTAAATAATAATAAGATGGGAAAATACCGTAGTTCATTGATGTTGCCACTTGCGCTAGCGAGCGGATTGTTATTCACTTCTTATGAATCAATAAGTGAAACGACAGCAAAATCTACCCCAAAAACGTTAACAGCTGCTGAAAGCAAAGCCGCGTTGAAGAAATGGGAAGCTAGTCCAGATGGCATTCAATTCAAAAATTGGGAAGCATCTCCGGCAGGTAAAAAAGTACATGCAGGTTCAGCCAAAATCAGAAAATTTGTTCGCAGTAACGCTAATATGCAGGGAATTGTGACCTCATTATCTCTTCCTGAGGGATCACGATTAGGTTATGGACTAATGGTTAAGATTGATCGTGAAGACTACATTCTTTCCCTAGGTCAAGTATCTAAAGCGGAATTAGCTCAATTAAAGAGTCTAAAAGTAAACGACAAAATTGTCATCAGAAGCCGTTTTGTATCAAAAGCACCTAAGTATGCTTACCCAATCGTTAATGGTGACTACCTTGAAAAAGACAGCAAGGTAGTTTACAAGCGAGTGGCTAAAGGAGGTTGCTAAGCATAGATAAGAGATAGGAGAGTAGAGATAATAGATATCAAATTCTACTCTTTACTCTCTACTCTCTTTCTTCCGGTTCGTCGTCCTGAACCAATCCTTGATTTAATTTCTTAGTGGATTTGATACCTAGTTTGTGTAGGTTTTGAGCTCTATTGATCAAGTTGCCTTTTCCTGTGCTCAGTTTATTTAAGGCATCATTATGGGCATCTTCAGCCTTTTTGATGTGTTTCCCTACATCTTCCATGTCTTTCGTGAAGCCCACAAATTTGTCATATAAATCTCCAGCCTGACGAGCAATTTCAATCGCATTTCTAGTTTGATATTCAGTTTTCCAAACGGAAGCAATCGTTCTTAATGTCGCCAATAGGGTGGAAGGGGAGACCAATACTATTTTGCGATCCCAGGCATAGTTAAACAAACTAGTATCTTGGCTGATAGTCGCCACAAAACCCGATTCAATCGGGATAAATAGCAAAGTAAAATCAGGACTAGTCAAATCTAAAGCAGTATGGTAATCCTTGGAAGAAAGCTCCTTAATGTGTGTTTTCAAGGATTCAATGTGCGCTTTCAAAGCAATATCTTTCTCCACAGTTCCTTCTTCAGCGCTCGTGTATCGCTCATAAGCTACTAAGGAAACTTTACTGTCAATGATTAAGTTTTTATTGTCTGGTAAAAAGATCACCGCATCAGGTTTGATCGTATCCTGATCCTGGTTTTTGGTGACAAATTGAGTCTGGTATTCCATCCCATTTTTCAATCCGGAGCTTTCTAATACGCGCTCCAAAATCATCTCTCCCCAGTTTCCTTGCGATTTATTCGACCCTTTGAGGGCATTCGTCAAATCTTCTGTTTTTTGAGTAACTGTCTGATTTAAGCTTGTTAGGTTTTTAATTTGCTCCATGAGCACGGTACTTTGCTCTAAGCTGTTTTTTTGGCCTAAGTTAACCTTCTCCTCAAATTCTTTTAATTTCTCCTTCAGCGGGTTTAAAACGTCGTTTAATTTCACCTGCTGTTGATCACTTAACATCTTGCCTTGTCTCAGCACCGATTCATTACTAATATCCACTAGCATTTTACGGAGTTTGTCTTCATCGGCTTTTTGACTTTCTACCGTCAATTTTAAGGTCTCATTTTGTCCTTCGAGTTGTGATAATTTGCCAAAAAGGGATCTATTTTCTGCCTCCAAACTAGCTTGTTTCGTTTGGTCTTGACTTGCTTGTGCTAATTGGCTCTGTAAAAGGGCTAATTTTCCTTGAAATAGGAGGTAGGTAGCGCCTGCACCGGCTACTAGGGCTAGAATGATGTAGAGAATTGTCATGCTGTAAAAGTAAAGCATAAAGGATAAAGGACAAAGAATAAAGCTGATAATCGGTAGGCAGTAGTCGGTAGCCAGTAGTCGGTAGTCGATAGTCGGTAGCCAGTAGTCGGTAATCGGTAATCGGTATCTGGTAGTCCTATCTCTACTCTATACTCTCTAATCTCTACTCTTATCCTGATTACTGACTACCGGCTACTGGTTACCGGCTACTTTTTGGACATAAAAAAAGACCCACACTTACGTGCAGGTCTTCTATAATAACTTGGAGCTTACTTACTTTCCCGGGTTTGATCCCAGTATCATCAGCGGTGCGGG
>JBEBBJ010000115.1:0-4869 GCA_041158445.1 Bacteroidota bacterium | reverse complement strand
TCCTATTTTTTCAAATATCGCTTTTGCTTCTGACCGAAGCATCTCTGGAAAATAGTCTAGGAAGAAATTTTCCGCAAAAATGCCGGTTTCTGGTGCTTTGTCCCAATTAGGCAATAATTTAACCAATTCTGCTTTTCTACGCTTTAATATCTCAGAAGGCGAAATCTTTCTGGGACTCAATTGAACGGAATGAATAAGAGAATCTGCGACCTTTAAGTTGATAAAACTGGCTGGTGCATAAGTTACATTGGCAAAAGATCATAATCTGGGAAAATTCGCCAGTTACTTCCAAAACCTGGTAAGCCACCAGAATGTCCCACACTGCGCTTTCCTAAGTCATCCTTCATAAAGCTTAAACCATAACCATAAGCGGTAACATTGCTTCCTTTTCTACCGTTTGGAAAAATATAAGACGGATTAAATCCGCTCATATTCCAAGGAAATTGCATTTCACGCAGGGAACTACGCTTTAAAGGCCCTATTTCCGGAGCATCTCTCTCAGGCCATGCGGCTAAATGCAAGGCAACATATTTACTAAAATCTTCTAAGGTAGTGATTAGTCCTCCCATCGCTCCGTAGGCTCCATCATGCTCCATAGGTTGTTTAACCCAGGTATTATTGATCCAGCGGTACCCATAAGCTAATTTATTGGCGGGGACTTCAGTGTATTCCCAATAGGTTTGATTCATACCCAGGGGCTTGAAGATGTGGTCGGTGATGTATTTTTGGTAGCTCATCCCACTGACATTTTTGATAATTAAACCTAACATCGCAAATCCCATATTGCTGTACTCGTAGGTTACCCCCGGATTATTGGAGAAGGTAATTCCCTTTAGAATCATTTTTTTGAAGGTCTCTTCACTGATGCCTAATTGGCGATCCCCCCAGGGATTGTCTTCCGGAAATCCAGCGCCGTGCATCATTAAATGCCTAACTGTGATGACAGGGGCATCTTTTGTTAATGAGTTGGTTTGTTTTAATTCAGGAATATACTTCGATGCGGGATCATCTAATTGAAGTTTACCAGCATCACGTAATTGCAAAATGGCCATTGTGGCAAAACTTTTTGACATAGAAGCGATTCTAAAATCAATGTCTCTTTCTGCTTTAATGCCGTTTTCAATTTGCGCTAAGCCTACTGCGTTCGAATGAATGAGGCGACCTTGGTAAACGATTCCATAGACCAAACCTGGCATTTTAGCCATGTTCGCCTGCTCTTTAAATAGCGCCTCGATGGTGGGAATGTAAGATTTGATTTTGTCTTCATTGGACTGTGCTTTGGCAGTTAAAACACAGCAAACAAGGAGTATAGATAGGTATTTCATCGTTTCTTTTTGGCTAGATTCTCCTGAACTCTAAATAAAGTGATCTCTTTTATCAGTTCCAAAGGCATAGGCGAATGGTAGGGAAATTTGATCGCCCCCTTAGAACCTTCGTAAGGCGCTAATTCCTGAACAAAATTCTTTATCCCACTAGGTGTCGGATAAAAGCCCAAATGGTTATTCCAGGCCGCAAAATGGACTAAATTTCCATTGAATTTAAAAGTAGGCATGCCATAAGACATCGTTTCCTCTGTTCCTTCTGGAACGACAGAGCGAATGGCATCACGCACCTCGATCAATATTTTTTGTGTGGCCTCCGGAAAGGTCTTGATATATTCTTCCATTAGTTTATTGATTTTATCGTGATTTTCTTCCCTCTCATTTCGACGCTCTCCCCTATCTTTTTTCCTTTTAATAGGGCACCTAATGGGGATTCGACCGAGATGGCATAGACGTCGTCTATTTTGCCAAAACCTATTGAAATAAAATAGTTCTCTTGATCCGTTTCCACTAGACTTCCTTCACAGACGATAGCGGCTGGTGCAGAGGGTAGGGATTGTAGTTTTTTTAACGAATTTTCAGTCGTATCCATCAAGGCACTTAATTTGTCCATTTCGCGCTGCATCATTTCGCGGCCAGTTTCGAACTTATCGCCTGCGCTACTTTTTGTATCTGAATCCCTTGATTCTTTGGCTAATAGATAGTCTCTTCGTGCTTCTTCAAGCGATTTGGATAAACGGTCACGTAGTTTTGAAAGTATTTCTGACTTTGAGCTGGACATGGTCGGCTATTTAATTGGAAAATTATCAATAAATTCGCGGATGACCTATTTCTCTCCCACCGACTTAATTATTAATCCAGACGGAAGTTCTTACCATTTGAATTTGCGACCGGATCAAATCCCTGATACGTTGATATTAGTGGGAGATCCAGAACGCGTTCCCAAGGTGTCTCAGTTTTTTGATGAGGTCACTGAAATCGTGCATAAACGTGAATTTGTGACGCATTTAGGTACTTTAAAGGGGAAGCGAATCGCTGTGTTATCAAGTGGAATAGGCGCAGATAATGTAGAAATAGTGATGAATGAGTTGGATGCCTTGGTGAATATTGATTTCCAAACTCGCCTCGAGAAAGAAGTAAAAAGATCGTTGAATTTAATTCGAATAGGTACCTCTGGAAGTATTCAGGCACACATTCCAGTGGATTCGATTTTAATTTCAAATGCAGCTATTGGATTCGATAATCTGGCACAATTTTATGGATTTAACTCTGCCCAATCTATTTCAGCTGATTCTTTGGAACAATGGACACAAGCCATTGATTATCCTCTACCCTTGTATGCGGCGAAAGCAAGTGCCAATTTGCTAGAAAAATTCAAGCCTTTAAACGCTTTCGAAGGAATTACTTTAACGGCACCTGGCTTTTATGCGCCTCAAGGGAGGACTATCCGCATGCATTCCATTAGACCAGATTTTCTACAAAAGGTAGCGGGGGCGAAATTAGAAGGTCAAGAAATCACCAATATTGAGATGGAAACAGCCGCTTATTATGCCTTTGCTGGAGCCATGGGGCATAAAATGATTTCGTTGAATGCCTTATTAGCCAATCGAATTACCAACGAATTTTCGAAGGATCCAGAGGGACAAATCATGTCTTTGATAGAAAAAGCTATAGCGCTAATCGCATAACGTAATCGTCCATTACGTAGCCATTGCCGATATCTAGAATCATCTCGCGGTCTTTTGTGAAGCCTTTTTTGAGGTAAAAATCTACCGCAGAATTATACTTATTTACATTCAGGATAATCGATTCTAAGCCTAAGGCACGAGCCTGATGACTAATTTCGTTGATAATAAAAGTGCCGGCACCTTTTTGCTTCACCGATGGTCGTAAATACAGTTTATGTAATTTTCCCTCGGTCTCTGATATCTTTTCAAATGCACAATAACCAATAGCTTTTGCATCGACTTCTAGCATAGAGAAAAGTTCGATTTGTGAGCTAATTAATTCCGTATTATACATCATTGGAATCATGTATAAGGTCTGCTCTTCGGTTAAAATATGGCCGTAAGTAGGTCTCCAGGCTTCCTCCGCAATTTCTTGAATGGTGGGAATATCTTCGAGCGTGGCTTTGCGTAAAATCATGCCCAAAATTTGTAAATTGCAGTCAAAATAGCAAAAATGAAGCCACTTATTCTCATCGCAAACGACGATTCAATCTATTCCAAAGGCATTCGTGTCCTCACTGAAATTATGTCCGAGATGGGCGAAGTGGTGGTGGTTGCTCCAGACACGCATCAATCTGGCATGGGTCATGCCATCACATTAGGCGAACCGCTTCGCGTGGTGAAGACGAATGATTTTGGGGATCATATTGAATCCTATAAGTGTTCTGGTACACCCGCAGATTGTGTGAAGATCGGGAAACACCAAATATTAAAAGACCGCAAAATTGATTTAGTCGTTTCTGGAATAAATCATGGCTCTAATGCATCCATTGCCGTTTTATATTCTGGAACGATGTCAGCTGCTATTGAGGCTGCTATGGAAGGAATTCCAGCGATTGGTTTCTCTTTGTGCGACTTTGCTTCAGATGCGGATTTTTCGCATTGCCACGATTACATCATCAAGATTTGCCAACAAGTTTTAGTACACGGTTTGCCTAAAGGTTTGACCTTGAACGTGAATTTTCCTGCGCATTCTTCGATGCCTTTGCAAGGGGTTAAGGTGGTAAAACAAGCGAATGCGATCTTTAGAGAACGTTTTGAAGAGCGTAAAGATCCTTACGGCAAGCCCTATTATTGGATGGATGGGGATTTACACAACGAGGATTTGAATAACAATACCGATTTAGATGCGTTAGCTGAAAACTACGTGAGTATTGTTCCCGTTAAATACGATTTAACGGATTATGATGAATTAAAGCAGATGCAGAGCTGGGATCTTTAATAAGGTCAAAACGCTTAAAGCATCCGTTATGGAGCCATTTTTCGCCATTTCGATCGCTTCGCCGAGCGGTAATCTTCGTATTTTTAATTGCTCCGTTTCTTCTGGGCAGGCTTGTTGTTGAACGAGGTTTTGGGCTATATACATCACCGCTTTTTCATCACTCACTGAATTAGATAAGTAGACCTCCCCTAGTTGTGTCCATTCTTCTGCCACTAGGCCCGTTTCTTCGAGTAATTCGCGTTTAGCAGCCTCTAAAGTAGTTTCCCCCGCTTCGAGAGAACATCCACCTTCAGGAACCTCCCAAGAATATTCGTTTAAGGTATAACGATATTGCCCCACTAAATAGGTAAATCCCTCCGAATCGATCGGAACAATCGAAATAGCGGTGTTTTTGAAGTGCACTTTGCCATAAATCCCCGGATTACCAGCGGGATTCAAAACCTCATGGTGTTCTACTTTTATCCAGGCATTCTCATAGGCCGTTTGTTGGCTAATCGTTTTCCAGGGATTGATTTCCTTTTCCATCCGGTAAAAATACTATCTTTGTCCTAATGAAACAGCGGCTTGTCCTTCTTTCTTTCGTCTTATCAGTGGCCAT
>JBEBBJ010000114.1:0-7755 GCA_041158445.1 Bacteroidota bacterium | reverse complement strand
ACAGGCTCATTATTATTTAGTGATGGAACAGCGATTGCACAGAATAATTCGAAATTGTTTTGGGATAATACGAACAATCGCCTAGGTGTAGGAACCGCATCTCCGGATGCCTCTTCCATCGTAGACATGAGTTCAACTAGCAAAGGCTTACTACCCCCACGCGTCGCCTTAACTTCTAAAACCGGAACATCATCTCCGGTTGCTTCTCCTCAAACCGGATTGATTGTCTACAATACGGCTTCAGCTGGGACAGGTGGAGATGCAGTAACTCCGGGTGGTCTAATCCAGTAGCTATTACGATAGGAGCAACTACAACTGCTCCGGTTAAAGGCACTACATCAATAGACTATGTTCGATATCGTAATGTCGGGGGAAAGGAATATGAAGTGGAATATAATTTAGTTCGCACGGGTGGGGGAACGGATGGAAGTGGGGATTATTTAATTACGCTACCTGGCAGTTTACAGTTTGATTTTACTGCATCTGGCCAAACTGCCTATACAGGTGCTGCGGGGTATAATGCAATCGTCTCTAAGCTTTTAAACGCCAATGGCGATTTATATAACACTGGTGCACATAACTCTGCTACTGTAATTCCTTATGACGCCACCAGGTTTAGGGTACACACAAATAATTGGGGTACTGTAGGTTGGACTTTTTGGAATACATCCTATTACCAACTTGGCTTTGCTAGTTCGGGTTTTAAAATGACCTTCAAATTCAAAGCATTATAATATTTGCTAAATTTGCCTCATGAAACTAACCCTATCCTCCTTCATCGCCATCTTGGCCAGCCTGCTTTACCTGATTGTCTATTTTATCCCGGACATGGGTGGATCGGACGTGATGGGCGCGCAGTGGTTGTATGCCAGTAGCTTAAGTTTAGTGCTGGTTGGATTCATCGGTATTCGCTACAAAGAATACGCGGAGGCGATAAGTCAGGTGTTTGCGTACAAGTTTACGTTGGTGTTTTCGTTGCTGCTTTTTTGGGCGATCGGCTCCTACTTTTATGCGATAAATCCAACGGAAACGCTGGTGACTTTGGCCCGTCTAATCACGACCTATTTTGTTTTCATTAACTTGTCCATTCTGTTTTATCAGCAGGACCGCGCCGTTTTATTTACGGGGATTGCCTACGGAATTACGCTCCTGTTATTCTTCGATGCCATCTATATTCTGAAGACTTTTTCGGCGAATCTGCGCACGATGGATTTAGATGCCGCGATCCTAGGCATAAATAAATACCACGGGAACAAGAACGTGACGGCGGCTAGTTTGTTGATCATGATTCCGTTTGCAATCTATGTGATTATGTCTTCCAAATGGCTAGGCAGAATCGCTGGGATTATCGCTTTATTCTTGGGCGTTTTTGCCCTCTTCTTATTGAACACGCGTTCGACCTATGTGGGCTTCGCGTTGATCACGGTATTGTTTTTTGTGGGGCTTATTTGGCAAAATAAAGCCGCTTTAAAATCCGCACTTTTATTCTTCTTACTCCCGGCTGTAATAGCGATTTTCGTGTCGAACGCTCGCTTGAAATTAGCAGTAGCGGGGCAAGAGACCGAGACGGGTTATGGAACGGTAACGAAACGTATCGGCGATATCAACATCGCCAGCGAGCAGAATTCGCGTATTCACTTGTGGGGAACGGCATTGGATTATTCCATTCATCATCCTGTTCTAGGCGCCGGTTACGGTAACTGGAAATTAGCCTCGATTCCTTATGAACGCGAAGTGGCGAATGAACTTTTCGTGCCCTATCATGCGCACAACGATTTCATCGAAATGTTTGCGGATTTAGGTTTGATAGGAGGCCTGTGTTTCGCGGGAATGTTCTTGCTTTTATTGTATTATACATTTGAGTTTTTGCGCACAAAACGCGGGGATCCGCTGATGGTGATCATCGCCTTTTTAGCCGTGACTTGCTATGGGGTAGATGCGCTATTAAACTTCCCGGCAGAGCGAACGGCGATGCAGTCGATGCTTTCGTTGGCGGCGGCTTTGGTGTTGATTCCCTTGGACAAGTCGGCGCGGAATTTCAATGCAATGCCAGTCATTTACTTACTCTTAGGCATCGCACTTTTAGCTCCGTCTATTTACGTGGCGAACGAGACTTTTGAGTCTTTAAAGATTCAAAAATTCGTGATGGGCGAAGTCAACGCAGACCCGAAGATGGCGACGGTTGATGTGGAGAAACTTCCAGATATTCCTAATTTATCTTCGTCTACCTTGCCTATGAAGGCGATGATGGCGCGTTATTATATTCGCGATAAGCGATTTGATGACGCACTTCGGATTTTGAAAGAAAGTGAAAAGGATAATCCTTATTTACATTATAACGACTTCTTGCGGACATCGATTTATGCGTCCTTGAACAAGATGGATTCGGCACATTATTATGCCAAACTTGCCTTCGACGCCTGGCCGCGCGCATCCAGTTATTACAAGAATATGATTTTCACGTCGGCTAAATTGAAAGACACGAATGAGATAAAGCGAGCTTTGCAGGTTTCTTTGGATGTAAATAACAATAACGCCCTGACTTGGAATCAATACATGCTGGGCATGTTTGAGGTGAAACAGGGGGCGGACAAAGGGCTATTAGCGACTTTGGAAAAGACATTGAAAAACTTCCCAGGGGATACAGCCATCTTGAATTCAACAGCTAACATGTTGCGTGGTGGAAGCCGAGATTTACGCGGCCTGACAGCGAAGGGGAATAGCCTTTTTGTGAAGGGGAAATACCTTCAAGCGGCTGCGATTTATACGGAACTTTCGAAGCAAGATCCAGGAAATTTTTCACACTTAGAGAACGTGGGAATCTGCTATTATGCGGGCAAACGTTTTACGGAAAGTTTGTTCTATTTTGCCAAATCCGAACAACACCCCGGAAACAATACCGGCAAATCTGCGTACTTTGCGGGCATGTCTCAGATTTCAACTGGTAAGAAAGCGGAGGCATGCGCTAGTTTCGCACGAGCAAAAGCAAAAGGATATCCGGATGCAGCAGCGGCGATTGCACAATATTGTAAATAAGAAAAATGAAGAAATTACTACTCGGTTTATTGTTCTTAAGCGGGACTTTGGCAGCAC
This sequence comes from Bacteroidota bacterium, assembly GCA_041158445.1. Taxonomy (GTDB): domain Bacteria; phylum Bacteroidota; class Bacteroidia; order Cytophagales; family Spirosomataceae; genus Aquirufa. Next base: position 4,662 of record JBEBBJ010000114.1, on the reverse strand, counting down.
AAGAAAACGACAAATCCTTAGTTATTATAGGAGGTCCTACGGATTTATGGACGAATAACCGCGGAACCGCAAAAGACGAATTCAATGCCTTCACGAACTTAGGCGTTCAATTCTCGAAGCGCAAATCTGCGAGCATGGATGTCGTTTATACAGGTTTAACAGGATTCAAGGGCGATTTCTTCAGCCCGGGTGAGTGGAATGGCAAATTTATCTCAGCTAACGCGAGCATGCGTTACTTCTTCATTCCACGTAAGAAAACATCGGTTTTAAAACCATTTTTCCAAATAGGCGCCGAGGCTTTTGCTCGCCGTGATTATGGTTTCCCAGGTAATGCCTATGAATTAAGTGCAGCCGGCGGAATTGGTATTGATGTGAAATTATCGAAAAGACTTTCCATCATCGCTCAGTCGAACTTAGCTATTCCGATGGCACAGTCGACAGAGGCAGGGGTTAAAATAGCCTCTGTGAGAGGGTCTAATAATAGCACGTCTTTTGGCCTAGTTTATCATTTCGGATGGAAGGCTGCGAAGAAGAAAATGGATGAGGAGGCTGCTAAATTAGCAGAGGAAGCAGCGGCGAAAGCGGTAGCGGAGGCAGCAGAGCAAGATCGCTTAGCTCAAATTGCGGCTAATAAGAAAGCGGCAGAAGAGGCAAAAGCAAGAGCAGAAGCGGTGGCAAAAGCAGAGGCAGAAGCGAAAGTAAAAGCGGAAGCTATTGCGAAGGCAGAGGCGGAAGCGAAGGCAGCGGCTCAATTGAAATTAGATCAAGAGGCGATGGCTGAAACCACGATTCTTTACATGAATAATAAGTGGGAATTAACGGAAGAGTCCATAGCGAAATTAAAAATTGTAGCCTCAGCGCTTGTTGCGCGTCAGGATATTAAAGTTCGGGTAGACGGTCACTCCGATGCTTTTGGAACCTCTAAAAATAATTTAAAGGCGTCCCGCTTCAGAGCACAAGGCGCTGCGAATTTCTTAATAAAGCAAGGTGTTGAATCTACACGTTTACAAGTGAACGCGTATGGTGAAGATAAGCCGGCGGCATCGAATAAAACGAAGGAGGGTATGGCCCTAAACCGTCGCATTGAAATTAGAATAATCAAATAATAAATTTCAATTTTTAAAGCCTATATTTAGGTTTTAAAATCAATCATTGAAATTTATTATATGGGATCAGCGAGCAGATACTGTTACTTTAGGGTATGGGGCTGGCTGATCCTATTTTTTTGTGTAGCCTTCAACGGCACGGCTCAGTGCAATGTAAACGACCCTTACGATAAGCTCATCAGTGGCTACCATGCCTCGGTCGCGATTAAAAGTACAGGTGAATATTCTATTTGGGGAGCAAATATGGCGCCCACAGGCTTAACCGGCCAGCTGACCCCGCTAGAAGTAAATAGTGCAAATTATTCAGGCCTATCGGGGACCATTTACAAAGCCGGAATTGGCGGAACAAATACTGGAGCCTCCATTGATCAAGCTGTTGTGTTAACCTCCACAGGTCTATTTGCCTGGGGTGCAGTAGGTTCACTCTTCAGCCCCTCGCTGACTACATCACCCGGAGTCGCCCAAATCACCCCTCCCGCCGGTTCTTCCTCCATCGGACTCCCGATTGGCTTAGAGCCTTCTGACGTGAAAATGCTGTTTGCCATGTATAGAACCCTTATTTTATTAAGTAAAGCGGGGGATGTATATGTGTTGGGCTATTTATCTGGTGCTTTGGACGGAAACGGTGCGATGCAGGGAACGACTGGAATGAACTCCTGGCAACGGGTAAAAATATGAAACGAATGACGGCAAGATTTATACTTGGGGGAGCACGACCTTTTTAGGAAACGGGACAGGCGCCTCTTATCGTTCCTATGCGACTGAAATGACCCTGCCAGCTGACGTGAAAACGAAGGGAATCAAGATGATCGGGGTTACGGGAGGTATTTCAGGCGGGAGTTCTTACAATACCTATTACGTATTGAGCAATTCGGGAAATCTGTATGCGCTGGGGGATAATAAAAATTACCAATGCGGAGATTTCTCCAGGGACTTGGTACATTTTGATTGGGTGCAGGCCAAAAAATCTTCTGCCCCAAACGATTTTCTTACGAACGTGATCTTCGTTACCGTCCAGGAACACAGCAACTCAGTACCTGCTGCTTCTGCCATCACAAAGGCAGGGGATCTGTATTCCTGGGGATTTAACGCCCGCAACATGCTGGGCAGACCGGTAGAAAACGCGTCCTACGATCCCGGACTTGCAGGAGGATTTACGCAAGGGACGGACAAGGCCCTGTTCGCCGAAATGGGCGGCCACACGCTTCTCTACGTAAAAGAGGGGAGTTCGAAGTTTTGTTATGTTGGACACCGGATTAACGGGAGTATGGGTGACGGGACTTCTTTTGATGCCAAAGAACCCATCTTTAACTGCGACCAAACCCCCACCATCGACCTCTGCGGCTCTGTTCCTAATGTCTCAGACACAACGACCTCTACCATTAACGCTAGCCCAAAAGTCATCAAGGCAAACGGAAAAGATTACTCCACCCTCTTTGTCCAATTAAAGGATGCTAGGCCGTGGTGAACAACAATAACGGAACCTACACGGCTATCTTAACGGGCGGAATTACAGCAGGAACGGCAATTGTCAGCTTCACCATTAATGGCGCAAACGCAGTCCAAACTGACACCGTGACCATATTGCCTTACCTCTGGCCGGGTTCCATAGAATCCGATCAGGCGCTCTGTTATCCGACCAAGCCTACGTTGATCTCCTCTAAAGTAGATGGCTATGGCGTCCCGAGGCCTATTTCCTATATTTGGCAAGTTAGTACGGATAACATTTCGTTCACCCAGATACCCGGTGCAACGGCGAAAACCTACCTGCCACCTCTCTCAAAAACGGTTTATTATTACCGCCGTGGCGCACGTTCATCACTAGATAGTCTCGAGTTCACGAATTCCGTGGTGATCCGAACCGAAGAAATTGCGGGCGGAAAATTAACGGGAACGGGGACTTTCTGCGGCGACAAAAACAGCCAGTTGATGAAGCTGAGCGGGCATATCGGGACGATTGCGAAATGGCAATCTGCCGATACTCCCGACTTTTTAGTGGGAGTCGCGGATATTGCAAACACCGATTCTAGTTATACGGCGACGAATTTGCCTAACACGAAATACTTCCGCGCGGTTATTACCCAGCCTGTATGTGGCACGGCCTATAGTTCCGGCACGGTCGTCGTCATTCACCCCATTCCTGTGTTGAGTTTTGTGCCTAATCCGGCGGAAGTGGTTCGTTGGTCCACTTTAGTGATTACGGCCTCTGGCGCAGATCGTTATGCTTGGTCGCCTCGCTATGGATTATCTGCGGTGGACAAAGCGGTGGTGAACGCAAATCCTTTGAAAACGACCACCTATTCTATTAAAGGCACGAATAATACGGGTTGCAATAGCACTACCTCACTAACGGTGACGGTTTTATCAGCCGGAACTTTGGACACGGATGGCGATGGGATATATGATGAAGACGAGGAAAATCCACTAAAATACAAACCGGATTGCGATGGTGATGGCATTGAAAATAGGTTAGATCCGGATCCTTGTCCGTTCTTCGAGCCACAGGGAATTTCGCCGAATGGAGATGGCAAAAATGATGTATTGATTTTCGAAGGCCTATTAACGAAGCCTATACCGAACCATATTTCGATCTTGAGAAAACGGGAGAAGTTCCAGACGGGACTTATTACTATATTTTGGACTTTTATGACAAAAGGCCTACCGTGAAGAATTTTATTTATGTATTACGTAATATCAAGAAATAATGATTGAATCTTACTTTGCAACCATTCCCAGTGCGCACCGCGCGCTGATTTTAGCTGGCGGAATTCTATTTTTTTGGCTGATTGAGTCAGGGATTCCGCTCTTTTCATTCAAGTACAAAAAGTGGGCTCACGCGAAGCTTAACTTGTTTTTGACCTTCACCACTATCGCGGTTAATTTTCCTTTTGCAGTTCTTTTAGTGGCGGCGAGTGACTGGACTACCTCAGCGAATTTCGGAATTTTGCATTGGTTTGCGATGCCTAGCTGGGCCTTTTTAATCGTGGGCTTATTGCTAATGGACTTAGTAGGGGCCTATTTAGTGCACTTGATCGAGCATAAGATTAAGGTGCTTTGGAAGTTCCACATGGTGCACCACGCGGATACGCAGGTGGATACGACGACGGCAAATCGCCACCATCCGGGGGAGAGTGTGATCCGTGCGGTCTTTGCCATTTTAGCTATTTTAGTCTGTGGCGCGCCTATGTGGATTGTGTTTTTGTACCAAAGCCTCAGCGTCGTTCTTTCTCAGTTCAATCACGCAAATATTCGTTTGCCACTTTGGTTAGATACGGCACTTTCGTATGTGATCATCTCGCCTAACATGCACAAGGTGCACCACCATTTCGAGCGACCACAAACCGATTCGAACTATGGGAATATCTTCGCTTTTTGGGATCGCTTATTCGGGACTTTCGACGCGACGCCGATGGAGAAAATCAAATATGGTCTAGACGTTTTAGAAAACGACAAAGACCGCTCATTCGCTTACCAACTAAACCTACCTTTTAACCGAAATATCAAAACAGACGAATGAAAAAACTCTTAATTCTTTTCTTGCTTCCGCTTTCGCTAG
>JBEBBJ010000113.1:0-4778 GCA_041158445.1 Bacteroidota bacterium | reverse complement strand
TTCGGCTGGGTGGTTAGTTTTCCGCAAGGAACCACACGCCCATTTGCTCCCATCCGTAAAGGTACAGCGCACTTGATTAAGGCGGCGAATCCGATTGTCGTGCCCGTCCAAATCAACGGCTTCAGACGCGCTTTTGACAAGAAAGGCTTCTTTTTGAAGAAACGCAACACGACCCTTAGCGTAGAATTCAAGGACCCGATTCGCTTTAAAGAATCTGACACCATCGAAGAAATTTTACAGCGAATTTCGGACGAAACCGGCATTCCGATGGTTGATACAAATGCTCAGTAAAACACAAGGCATCGTTATTTCATACCTGCGGTACCGGGAAACCTCGATACTGGTGAACGTCTACACATCGGAATTTGGCATTTGTTCGTACATCGAAAATGGGGTGCGTTCTGCCAAAGCCAAGCACAAAATGGCCCTCTTCCAACCGCTCACGCAGCTCGATTTAGAGGTCTACCACAAACCAGGAAAGGGCCTGCACCGCATCTCGGAGGCCAAATGCTCCTTTCCTTACCAAGCCATTCCCTTCGACATCGCGAAGTCTTCGCTGGCGCTTTTCCTCTCTGAAGTATTAAGCAAAGTCTTGAAAGAAGAGGAAGCGAATCCAGTCCTTTTTGCCTTTTTATCCGAATCCTTGCAGTATTTAGACCGGGCTTCTGAACACTTTGAGAACTTCCATTTGCAGTTCCTTTGGCAGCTCGCGTCCTTTTTGGGCTTTGGCGCTAGTACTTCCGCTGAATTTTACCAACAACTAAAGGCCGCGGGCTGCATCGTTCCTACATTCCAAGGATTGGATGCCTTGATTCAGGCTGATTTTGGGCATCCCATCGTGCTGCACCGGGCGGAGCGCAAAGAATTATTGGTGGGCATGCTAAATTATTACCAATTGCACATGGAAAATTTCGGAGAGATTCGTTCCTTGCAGATCCTACAAGAAGTTTTAGCCTAATGCCTAATCTGTATTCCCTGAAACCTTCGGCGCAGCCGAATTATTTGGACATCACTTTTCAGTTTAGCCCTCGCAAACCGGGCAAACAGGTGATTCAGCTGCCCATTTGGCGTCCAGGTCGTTACCAGGCCCAAAACTTCGCGAAAAACATTCCTGTTTTAAAGGCCTTCAGTGGAGGCGCGCCCATTGCAATAAACAAAGTAGCCTCGTCTACTTGGGAACTAGAGGCAACAGAACTAGTTGAAATACGCTACAGCTATTACGCAAATCAACCAGATGCGGGTGGATCTGTGGTCGAGGAGGATTTGCTTTACATCAATTTCATTAACTGTCTTTTGTATGTGAAGGGCCGCGAAAATGAGCGCTGCGAAATCCAGATCGAAAAACCAGCTGGCTGGAAAAGCGTTTGCACGTTCAAGAATGGAGGGAAATACCGCGAGCTTGTGGATTCTCCCTACATCGCCGCACCAGCCATTTTTCAACATAAATGGAAATGCAATGGCGTGAAATTCGCCATCGATGTAGTGGGATCGCGCCAGGCTTTGACGAAGAAATTAACGGAGGCTTATGAGAAATTCACCCAAACCCAGCTAGATTGGATGGGCCATTTCCCCGTCAAAGAATATCATTATATGCTTTGGGTTTGTCCTAAGCCCTATTACCACGGTGTGGAGCACACGAAATCGACCATGATGGTAATGGGACCGCCGGAGCGCGATGCCTATGAAGACTTGATCGGCTTAGGTTCGCATGAATTATTCCACGTCTGGAACATAGCCACGATTCGCCCGAAGGAATTATTGCCCTATGCCTATCACCAGGAAACTCCGTTTTCGACGGGCTGGGTAGTAGAAGGCATCACGACTTATTTAGGGGACTGGTTCCTGTATAAGTCGGGTGTTTGGACGAAGCAAGAATACCTCGCAGGACTTTTAGGGAATTTGAAATTGCATTTTGAACGGGACGGCCAGGCGCAGCAATCGCTCGAAGAAAGTTCGATTGATTTATGGCTCGATGGCTATGGGACAAGTCTGCCGAATAAGCGAGTTTCTATTTATTACAAAGGGGCGGTGGTGGCCTTGGCTTTGGACCTAAAATTACAGGCAAAAAATGGCAAATCATTAAAAGACGTGATGCGTCAAATGAATGCGGAATTCGGTGAGCTGAAAAAGGGGTACACGAAAGAGGACTTCATCCGCATTTGCGAAGAAATCTATGGCGATTCCTTGCAGGATTTCTTCCGAGACTATGTCGAAAAATCAACCCATATAATTACAGATTTACAGGAGATTCTTGCAAAATTAAGCCTGAAATTCGAGTACGACCTAGAAAAAGGCTGGACCTTACACTAAAATGCGCAATGAAAAGGCGTGTATTGTCTTTTCGGTAGATATTTTGTCTTTTAGGTATCTACTTATTTTCCTCAGAGTTTAGGAATTTTACCGTAATGAAAGATTTCCCTACTTTAATTCGAAAGGCTCGATTAGACAAAGGCTACAGCCAGGACTACGTTTCCACTGAAATAGGTATCACTTTATCCGCTTATTCAAAAATTGAAAGAGGCCTGACAGACCCTTCCTTGAGTCGAATGAAGCAAATCGCAGGGGTTCTTGAAGTAGATTTATCGGTACTTTTCAGACCTAAAAACTACCCCCATTTCTCCGGTGTTGCCGATCCAGGCGGTGCCACCACCCCCGTTTCTCGCTACGAATTTGAAGCCTACGTAGGTTTAGTTCGTGACCTCCAAGAGCAATTGCGCGATTTGAACGATCGCCTCCTTTAATCCCCGTTTTCCATTGCGGAATCAGGGCTTATGCCTAAATTGCAGGTTCAAAATCAATTCCTATGTTGAATAGACCGCGTCGTAACCGTTCCACTGCCGCTATCCGCACGATGGTGGAGGAAAATCGCCTTTCGGTGAAGGATTTACTCTTCCCTCTTTTTGTGATGGATGGTACTGCTACGAAAACTGAAATCAAGTCGATGCCAGGCATTTACCGCTACACAACCGACTTATTATTAAAGGAAATCGAGGACTGTTTGAACCTAGGAATTACTTCTTATGCCCTTTTTCCTCAGGTTGCTGAGGAGCGCAAGGATTCGCTTGCGACGGAATCACATCGCCAAGGCAGTTTATATTTAGAGGCTATTCATGCCGTTACGAGTCGTTTTCCGGAGATTTCGATGTTAACGGACGTGGCGATGGATCCTTACAGTTCGGATGGCCACGATGGTATTGTAAAGAATGGCGAGATTTTGAATGACGAGACTTTAGAGGTGTTGGCCAAAATGGCCGTAGCACAAGCCCAGGCCGGATCAAAACTGATCGGTCCCTCAGATATGATGGATGGTCGCGTGGGTTATTTACGCGAATCACTAGATGATGCTGGTTTCACGAATGTGGGCATCATGGCCTACAGCGCGAAATATGCGTCAGCCTTTTACGGACCTTTCCGTGATGCCTTAGAGTCTGCGCCTAAATTTGGCGACAAGAAGACCTACCAAATGAACCCCGCAAATAGCCGCGAAGCCCTGCGCGAGGCGGAATTAGATGAATTAGAAGGAGCAGATTTCTTGATGGTGAAGCCGGCTTTGGCCTACTTAGATATCATTTCTTTACTCCGCGACAATACCAATTTACCAATCGCGGCCTACAACGTTTCAGGCGAATATGCGATGGTCAAAGCAGCCGCAGCAAACGGCTGGATCGATGGCGAAAAAGCGATGTTAGAAAGCTTACTTTCAATGAAACGCGCCGGAGCCCAGGTGATTTTGACCTATTTTGCCAAAGAATTTGCCCAATTAAAAATAACCTAACATGTCGTCAGACCGTTACATGCAACGAGGCGTTTCTGCCTCGAAAGAAGATGTTCACAAAGCCATTGCGAACTTAGACAAAGGCCTATTTCCGCAGGCATTCTGTAAAATCTCCCCAGATATCTTGGGAGGCGATGCAGACTATTGCAACATCATGCATGCGGATGGGGCGGGGACGAAATCGTCTTTGGCCTACCTATACTGGAAAGAAACGGGCGACATCTCCGTATGGCGCGGCATCGCACAAGATGCAGTCGTGATGAACACAGACGACTTAATCTGCGTGGGAGCTACCGACCAAATGTTGCTATCCAGCACCATCGGTCGCAATAAAAACTTGATCCCAGGCGAGGTCATCGCCGAAATCATCAACGGCACAGAAGAAGTCCTACAAATGTTGCGCGATAACGGCATCGGCATCTATTCGACCGGTGGCGAAACCGCAGACGTGGGCGACTTAGTGCGCACGATCATCGTGGACAGCACAGTTATTGGCCGCATGAAGCGTTCAGACGTGATTTCAAACGGAAATATTCAAGCAGGCGATGTAATTATCGGCTTAGCTTCAGATGGCCAAGCGAATTACGAGAAGACTTATAATGGCGGAATGGGCAGCAATGGCTTGACCTCCGCTCGCCATGATGTTTTAGGTAAATACCTAGCAACAAAATACCCTGAGTCTTTCGATCCATCGGTTCCGTCTGATTTAGTTTATTCTGGTTCTCGCAACTTAACAGAAGCGGTTCCTGGAACCCCTTTAAATGTGGGTCAATTAATTCTTTCCCCTACGCGTACTTACGCGCCAGTGGTGAAGGCTTTGTTGACTGAATTACGTCCTCATTTGCACGGAATGGTGCATTGTTCAGGTGGAGCGCAGACGAAAGTGATGCACTTTGTGAACAATGTCCACGTGATTAAGGACAATTTATTCCCGATTCCACCGCTGTTTGATTTGATCCAAAAAGAAAGTGGAACCAGCTTCAAAGAGATGTACCAAGTATTC
>JBEBBJ010000112.1:0-6050 GCA_041158445.1 Bacteroidota bacterium | reverse complement strand
GCGCGCTCCCAGTCTTTCAAAATATTCTCTTTAGGAGTTTGTGCTGTTAAGCTAGTGGCCATCGCTAGAATGGCGAAAAAGGTGAATAATTTTTTCATGTTGTTATAATTTATAGGGATTGTTTACTCGTTTATTGACTGTCTTTACCAAATTACTTTTGAACGGACTTTTGGGAATAATTTTATCATTTTTTCGAAGCTCATTCACGGTTTTTTGACCGGCAAATATTCCTCCTGATTTGGACTTAGGACTATTCTTCATCTGACAAATTATACGTTAATTCTATCGGCAAATATAGCACACTTTGCTAAGTAAATTTTGATATGCGGTCTAGGTAATAATTATCTTAGGGATAAGGTTATGTAGATATTCATCTTCCAAGGTTAAGTAGACAACTTTACCATTTTCAATGGATGCAATGTGCTTTGGCACTTTTCCATGAGCTGAGCCCTCCAAAATATCTACGAAATCGAATTGAGAATAGACCCTGTTCAAATTCTTAAATCCTGCATTATACCTACGCTCTACTTCAAAATTAGGAACAAAATGTCCCCCATTTTCTACCCTAATGGCCACCCGTTTATTCGCTAAGTCTATTGACTCCAAACAAATAAAAATCAAAAAAATCTCATACCCTTTGGCTTTAAATTGGTCGGGCCAAAACATAGGTTCATTATCGAAATTAGTTTCAAAAGCAAAATCTTTTCCCAATTCCCAGGCTTCTTCTATTTCAGTTGTCAAATCTGAAGATGCCAAATTGTGCGCCATTTGTTCCTTGATATCAATTTCTAATAAGGACTTATAGCGACTTAAGAAATGAAAATCATAATCAAATGGAATAATCGAATCCGAGGGAACTAAAGATCGAGAAAAAGAAGATTTGCCAGAGCCGTTACATCCTGCGATGACTAGCAAGCGAGGTTTATGCATGTTTAAATTGAGGTGCTACTAACGGGGATTTATTTGTAGTACCTGATTTAACATGAGATTCATAGACTTTTATTTGCTGTCTAACTGCTGGCATTGCTTTCTCCAACTGCTTTTGAAAAAAAGCAACACGTTTTTCTGTATTGGAGAAATCTTTCATAATTGAAGTATTATTGAATCACAAAATTACACTATAATTTCGGTATTAAAATCCAATATCCTGATAATTAACTAATTACAGGTTAATCTCGCCTCGCAAATATAGTACACTTTCCCCGGCTATTTCCACGCGATCTCCTATTAGCGTACGTCAAAGTCGTATGGGCAGAACCCGTCACCGGATCCTCATTTACCCCACAAGCTGGGCCAAAAAACCGGGAAACAAAATCCACCTTTTCACCCGGAGCCGTCACAATGATCCCACGCACGGGATGAATTTTCAAGGCTTCGAAATCGGGTTGGAGTGAGCGAATATCTGACTCCACATCATAGACGAACAGGTAATCCGTTTTGCCTTTGTAAACAGCGCGAGGGGCTTTGGAAAGTCCAGAACTATGAATGGGTTCTACATCGATTTGCGAAATCGTATCACTAGGGAAATCCAGAACGAATTCGGCCCCTCTTTTTGTCACCGTTAACAGGCCGCTTCTAGGTGAATGAAAATGGACGAAATCTCCCGAATAACCGAGTTCATGAAACACCACATGCGCACTCGCTAAGGTAGCGTGGCCACATAAATCCACTTCCACGGTGGGGGTAAACCAACGAATTTCGTAACCCTCATTAGTGGGAACAATGAAGGCCGTTTCGGCCAAATTATTCTCCTGAGCGATGTTTTGCATCAGTTCATCCGGCAGCCATTCGTTTAATGGACAAACGGCCGCAGGGTTGCCTTTGAATAATTGATTACTAAAGGCGTCGACTTGAAAGATGGAAATTTTCATTATGCTAAAATAACAGCATTTTCCTTAAACCCTTTCACTGTCAAATAAACTCCTAGCGAAAATTCCCACAAAGCGATGGGGATAGCAGATATACCTGCAAGCGGCGCATGCTGATCCATTACACCGAAAAGAACGGCTACATCTCCGGCAGTCAAAGTAAAAGCACCGATGATTCCGATGATAGGGAGAAGGCGGGGAACTAAACGACTTTGGTATAAAAGCGTACCTAAAAGAAGTCCATTAATGGCAGGAATGAAACTTTGGCTTATCAAAAACAAACGATCATAGAGCATCACCAGACCTCGGCTCATCACCGTAGCCTCCGCCCCTAAAGTGCGCAGTTGCAAGACGGTTAACAGAGCCGCAACACCTGCAAAAATCAATGCCGCCTCTAATACACGAGCCGCCACAAATCCAAGCGCAAGCGTCTCGTTTTGCTTCTTCAATACCGGGTACAAAACAATCGCAGTCCCGATACAGAACAAGGCCATCAGTAATTCCAACATACCGCCGATTACTACATCAGAAGCAAGAGCCGTACTTTGAATAAAAGTAGGTTGATGTATTTCGTGATAAAGCGACAACGTCGGAATCGAAATGAAAGTGAGCAGGTAGAGGATACCGGCAGCTAAGGAGGTTTTGCGGGAGGAATTCATGAACGAATAACGGAAAAAGTGCGGAATGATTACAGCGTTATTATTTAAACGGCAAGCCTGCTAGATATAAAATAGTGTAAATTATCAGTTTACTTATTTTACTTTATACAAACAAAAAAACATGATCAATTTAGCGAATTATACAGCGGGGAAACAGGTAAAACACCCGACGGGATATGCCTATTTTATGCCCACGAACATCAATGATCAGTGGGTTTGGGATAACCCACAAATAAATTCGTTGTTAGAAAAGGCAGCAAATGATCTCGTATCCGCTTTTGTGGCAGCTGGAATTTTAAAAGAAATGACTGGGAAAAATCGTAATAGGCTTTTCGTTTTCAACGAATACGTAAAGCTATTTTAATATAATTGAAACTCGACCTTAATACCTCAAGCCCCAATACGGATTACGTTCGCCTTTGATCGAATCTTTGATGAAGTCAGCAATGATTTTTGTGTACTCCGCATCTGAAATTTTCTTGCCTTTTATTTTCTTCAGATTAAACTCATTCGTGAGTTTTTTAAACTCGACTTTGCTAGCAACAATGGTCACGTCGCCTTCATTAATATCCAATTCTAAGATCAAACCAGGAAGACCAAAATAGCGCTCAGGCCCCGCCATAACAGGAATGTCTTGTGCGAACCAAGCAGTGATTTTTTGATTTTTTACAGTATCTACCGTTTCTGCTTTCATACAGATATAGCCCGCAACTTCCTTAATTTGATTTAAAATTTTCCAAGTAGGCGTGTGCAAGGTATCATCCACAATATAGGTTTTACCTAACATATCGATGTAGTCTGTGGAGTGCTCAGCAGCAAAATTCTTCGTTAAGAAAAAAGTCTCTTTTCGGCCAGACCAGCCTTGTTCTGTATTTTCTTCACCATAGGCATACAAGCTTTGGTTTTCATTAAATGCTAAGGTCATTTTTTGTTTCCACCCTTCATCAGTACTCCCCCAAGTCAGTTTAATCCGATCTTTTTCTTCGGCACTTAAATAGGTCAGCCTAGACATAATATTCACCCAAAAAGTCGTGCGTTCATATTGAACCACGCCCTCCTGTTTTCCTTCTTGGCAAAACACGGAAAAGGAAATCAACAACAATAGAATAGCGGATTTTTTCATAGTCTAATTTTTACGAATCGGCGAGCTCAATCCTCGCATGTTGTAGGTATAACTCAACATGACATACTGCGATAGCGTTTGGGTTTTTTCGAAGCTCACGAAGTTTTGAAAAGCATTTTGGTTCACTCCCAGGTTCTTTTTAAACACGTCATAAACCGTTAAACGAATTTCCGATTTCTGAGTTTTTCCCAGGTACTTAAAGACAGAAACGTTCAATATTGGCATCTCTTGGTATAATCCACGCGTCTTATTTTCATACACCTTGTAATCTAAATTATAAGAGAAGAAGGTGTTCTTCCCGAAATTCACATTCAATTCCGAACCATATTGATTGTTATAAATCGTCTGCTCAGGCAAGGCTGATTTTTCATAGGTCGAATTAATCAGTCCAAACTGCGCATTCAAATAAAAGGTAATTCGGTCATTGGGCGTAAAAGAAAGACGAGACGAAATACTTCCTGAATTCGTATTCGTTTTCGATAACACATCATTTAAAAATAATGGGTTTTTCGCCGAGTTAAAGTCTGCGTTAATGTTCAAAGTACTGACCGTTTTTTTCAAAGGAAAGCCGAATCCAAAGTAGCCTACATAACTTTCTCCACCTGAAATATTCATTGGCTTGGTTAAGACAATTCCATTCGCATTAATACTCTGATTGTAAACCACCTGATTAACATTGTAATTATAGGAGAGATTCGAATAGAAGTTCAAAAAATTCGCCGCATCAAATAGATTAAATCCCGTGCTTAGGGAGTGATTCAAGCTTGGTAATAAATTCGGATTTCCTACCCGCAAGAACAAAGGATTGCTGTTATCAACAATGGGCTGCAAATCTCGAATAGATGGCTCTTGAACACTTTTATCATAAGAAAAAAACAGGTACCGATTATTCTTTAATTCTAAATCAATTCCAACTTTAGGAATCCAAGCCAAGTAATTTAAGTCAATCGTAGCCAAATTCGTAGCTCCAGCCGCCTTTCTGAAATCCCCTGTTAAATTAAAGTGTTGAGCCGCTAAACCCACCGTTACATTTACTCCATCTTTTGAATACCTAACACTTGATCCCAACCGATTATAGGTTAAGTTGTTATCGTAAAAGCGACTTAAACTATCATTTCTAGTTTGCATCCCCACTGAACTGCGATCGGAAAGATCCCGATTTACTCGGTTATTTTGGAAACTCGTATTAAAAAATGATTCCCAATAGAATACCTTCGATAATGGCTCCACAAAAAAGAGACTTGACTTTACCTGCGTCTTCGTGGAAAAGTTGTTTGTTAATTGATCGATGGCTTGAATTGAGTCCCGTAGTGTAGTTGCGCTAAGGAATTTATTCAGCGATTTCTGCGTAGATGCTCCATCTGAATTCGCGTAATTATATCCAGCACTGGCAGAAAAACTACGGCCTTTTTTCGCAAATTTATGACGGAAGATAGCGGTATTTTGAGATGTAAAAGACTGCTGATCACTCGCATTTGCAAGTTTCGTGTTCCTTGGGTAGAGATTATTTTGAACAAGTAATTGCTGGAAAATTTGACTGCTCTGTGTCGAATTCCCTAAAGACATTTTACCATTGCCAATCAATATCAATGTATTCAACGTGTCTAGCGTTTTCTCGTAGCGCAAACTCATACGGTGGTTCGCAGAGAACGAAAGTTGGCTGGTCGTATCAGCGGAGTTTTGTGTTTTATCCTGAAAAAAGCGCTGTGTAGTGGCTATTTTATCAATCAAACGCTCGGATTGATTGAAGTAATAATTCGAACTGAACTTGGTATTTTTGGTATCATAATTATAATTTGCTCCCCCAGAATAATTCTTAGAAAAACCATCGCGTCTACCACCAATCGGAATACCTAATTGTTCATCTCCATCATCAAAGGTGATATAGCGACTATTACCAGAGAAACCGAAATCAGCCTCATCCCCCCAAGAAAACGCTTGACTGCCCCTGAAGTCTTGGTAATCATCAAAAGACATCCCAGACTGATTCGTGTTATTCGCTAAACCAATCACAGAAACCTGGTTTTTCGCGTCGAATTTATTGTAATTCCCTTTTACTTCATTTCTCCCCTCCGTCGCAATTCCTGCCGTTATTTTGCCAAAACCACCCTTCTTATGGCTTTCCTTTAATTCTAAATTAATCGTCTTTTCTTTCTTCCCATCGTCAATGCCAGTCACCTTTGCCGCTTCCGTTTTGCCATTAAAAACTTGGACCTTTTGAATGGCATCGGCTGCTAAATTTTTGGTCGCTAATTTGGGGTCTGATCCAAAAAAACTGCGCCCATCAACCGTCACTTTTTTCACGGTTTGTCCTTGCGCTCGAATACTTCCATCCGCTTCAATCTCCATTCCTGGAAGCTTTCTCAACAAGTCTTCTACGGTAGCCCCGGGTGGTACTTT
>JBEBBJ010000111.1:0-4958 GCA_041158445.1 Bacteroidota bacterium | reverse complement strand
AGTTTTGACCTAATGGCGAAATAAATTTTTCGCCATTTATTTCATTTACTAAATATATTTAGTACATTTGTGCTCTCTTAAATGCTAGGAGAGATGCCTGAGAGGCCGAAAGGACATGTTTGCTAAACATGCGTACTGGTAACGGTACCGAGGGTTCGAATCCCTCTCTCTCCGCAGTCAATTTTCGGGGTGTAGCGTAGCCCGGTATCGCGCTTGGTTTGGGACCAAGAGGTCGTAGGTTCGAATCCTGCCACCCCGACAAAAGTCAATTTATGAGGACGTGTTTTACACCAATTATAAATTGACTTTTTATTTTGATTAAGGTTCCGTAGCTCAGCTGGATAGAGCAACTGCCTTCTAAGCAGTAGGTCTTTGGTTCGAATCCAAACGGAATCACATCTTGTTAGTCTAAGGAAAGGATTTATTCAAATCCTTTTTTTATTTCCCTTCCTTAAATCTTCATATTTTAGTAAATTGAGCTTATTAGCACAATACGCATGAATATACCCGAATTAAGAGGCCAAATAGATCAGATCGATGACTCCATACTTTCCTTACTCGTGCAGAGAATGGAATTTGTGGAAGAGATTGGAAAATTAAAACGTGAGTCGAACGCGGTTATTTACCATCCTGATAGAGAAAAGGAGATTATCGATCGTTTAGCCAATCAGTTCACGGGTAAACTTAGGAAAGAAGCCATAGAAGCCATTTTCTTGGAAATTTTCGGTGTATCTAGAAATTTAGAATTACCTGAAATTATTTGCTTTTTAGGACCTGAGGGTAGCTTCACTCATCAGGCGGCTGAAACACGCTTTGGTGCTGTTGCTGATTATATTTCTCTTCCTTCCATCAAATCCGTATTTGAATCTGTTGAAACAGGTCGTGCTAAGTATGGCGTTGTTCCGATTGAGAATAACCAGGAAGGAATGGTGAAGGAGACGATGGATCTTTTAAATGAGAAGAATCTATTCGTTATATCTGAAATTATTATCCCGGTAAATTTCTGCTTAGCCTCTAAGCACAATGGAATTCAGGGTATTAAAAAGATCTATTCAAA
The DNA here is from genome assembly GCA_041158445.1 of Bacteroidota bacterium. Lineage (GTDB taxonomy): Bacteria > Bacteroidota > Bacteroidia > Cytophagales > Spirosomataceae > Aquirufa. The sequence goes on along the minus strand of JBEBBJ010000111.1, from coordinate 3,901 downwards.
AGACATTGCCTTTCAACAATGTAAAGGTTTCCTAAATGACTATTTCTCTGGTCAGGAAGAGGATTTCTTCGTTCAGGTAGATTCTACCTCACGAGCAGCCAAATTAGCCGTAGAGGAAGAAGATGGCGCAGCTTTATGTTCACACATAGCCGCTAAAATCTATTCGCTTCCAATCTTGTTTGATAATATTCAAGATAATGATTCGAATCAAACGCGTTTCTTTATCATATCCAAAGTAGAAAATTTAAAGAAGACGGATAAAGACAAAACGAGTCTAGCCGTTAAATTAAAAAATGATGATAAGCCAGGGGCTTTATTATCTCTGCTACAGGATTTTGAAACGAGAGGAATAAACTTATTAAAGATAGAATCTCGCCCTCAAAAGGATACCAATGAATTCAAGTTTTGGTTCTTCATCGATATTGAAGGGAATAAGTTAGACCAAAAGATTCAAGAACTTTTGGAAAAACGACAAGACGAACTTGTCTTCTTAGGAAGCTATATGAATTTGTGCTAAAAATAATTTAGCCCAAGCTAAATCAGCAGCGATTTGACTCTTTAGTTCATCAAAAGAATCGAATCGCTTTTCAGATCTAATTTTTTCGATAAATTTCAGGCTAATAGATTGCCCATAGATATCTCCATCAAATCCTAAAATATGGGTTTCAATATGAATTCCCTCATCCTTATTCAGGGTAGGGCGGTAACCCATATTCGTCAAACCATAATAAGAACCTGATTCCACTTCCACCTGAACTAAATAAACGCCTAATTGAGGAATAAACTTATTGTCCGCATTTAGAGACATATTTGCGGTAGGGAAGCCTATTTTTCGACCATTTTGATTACCATGAACGACAATACCCGAAATTTCATAAGGATGCCCAAGCATTTCTTTGGCCTTCGCCACTTGTCCTTCAGATAAATATTTTTTGATTTGAGAGGAACTAACAATAATGTCATCCACTTTGGCTACATCAATCGATACAGCTTCTAATTGGCTAGCATAATTCGTTTGAATATAGGAAATAGAACCTTCTCTATTTTTTCCAAAGTGATTATCATAGCCCAATACGACACTCTTCGCCTTAAACTTTTGAATGATTAAATCTTGAATGAAGGAGTTTGCTGGCATTTCTACCAAGTAGGAATCAAAAGGTAGAATTACTAAATAGTCGATACCCAATCCTTCAAATGCTTGAATCTTTTCCTGCATTGGCATCAATAATTCATTACGCTTACCCGTAAAATGATCTGCAGGATGATTAGAAAAAGTGATTACGCAGGTTTTCAAACCTTTCGATTTAGAAACAGACACACATCCCTCTAGCACCTTTAAATGGCCTATATGCAATCCATCAAACATGCCGATGGTAACGGCTGTCGAGTCAGCAATTTCAACCGTATCAAAGCTATAAAAGCACTTCATATTTATCACTAGTAAATTCCGACACCTCTTGCGCCTTATTTAAACCCCAATCACCAATTTTTGTTCGAACTAATTCACTCATATAAGCCCCTGATTGACATTTAATGCCAAAATCTCGAACAATACTTCGAATATAGGTACCCTTGCTACATTCAATTTCAAAACTAATCTCCGGAAAAAGAGTCGTATCGATTTCCATTCGATATACTTCCACCTCCCGTATCTTAATTTCTAAGTCCTCCGCACTCACCCCATTTCGAGCATGTGTAAATAAGCGTTGTCCATTTAACTTAATCGCTGAATAAATAGGAGGGACTTGTTGAATAACACCTAGAAATGATTGACGAACTTCTTCAAGCCTATCTGTCGTAATGTGATCAACTGGATATTCACCATCAAATTCAGTTTCCAAATCAATGGAAGGCGTAGTTTTTCCTAAAACCAATTTACCCGTATAGGTCTTAGGAAGAGATTGAAAATAATCAATCTTCTTGGTGTATTTACCTACGCACATAATCAGAATACCCGTAGCCAAAGGATCCAGAGTTCCTGCGTGTCCAATTTTCTTAAATCGACCTAGGTTACGAATCTTTTTAACCACGTCGAATGAAGACCATTCTTTGGGCTTATTGATGACGTAAAATTTATCTTGAACTTCTGTTAATTCATCCACAAGTAAATACTTAAACCGACACCAATAATGATACGATAATATCCAAACAAGGTGAATCCGTGTTGACGAACAAAACCCACCATCCATTTAATTGTTAGCAATGCAATGACAAAGCTGATAAAGGTACCAATACTTAAAAACTGAATGTGCTCCTTTGTAAATAACACATCAAAATCATGACGGTAATCCAATAACTTCTTCGCACAGGCTCCTAAAATCGTGGGGATGCCTAATAAAAAAGAGTATTCCACCGCTGCAGAATGACTTAGACCCAGCATACGACCACCTACAATAGTGGCTCCTGACCTAGAAACTCCTGGTATCATGGCTATACATTGGTATAAGCCAATTTTAAAAGCTTTTAGATAGGAAATAGAAGGGATTTCTAATGCATCTGTTTTAGCGGGTAACCAGGCATCGATACGAATCAAAATTAAACCGCCAACAATCCAAGATCCAGCGATGAACCAATATCCTTGAAAAAGAGCTTCTAAGAAATCATCCAATAATACGCCTAAGATAACCGCAGGAATAAAAGAGAAGATGATCGTAAAGTAAATGGATAATCCTGAACTGAAGAGACGCTTAAAATAAAGCAATGGCACAGCTGCAATTGCACCTAATTGTACAAAAACCGTGAAAAAATTCAAGAATTTAGAATTTTCAATTCCCAGTAAATTCTCTGTAATAATTAAATGGGCAGTAGATGAGACGGGTAAAAACTCTGTTAAACCTTCTACAATACCTAAAATGATTGTTTTAACTATTTCAGTCATTAACGCTTTAACTTAAATAGCGAAAAAATAGGAATGATAATTCCGATTAAGACTAAAATGGGACCTAGGGTTAGGCCCAAGAAACCAAAACCGAATTCCTCCTTATCCATAGTCATCACAAAAAAACCAACTAACATAATTCCAATTCCAATTAATAGAATTTTTATGTCCTTCGCGCCTAGTGGCATATTAGATTGATTCATATTAAAAAAGGTTTATATGTTGAATTTTTAAATACTTCGATAAAGAAAAGAAAGATGCTACTAAACTAAAAAGCGTACAAAAACCTACACAAACAAGTACTAATTGGACTTGATTTGATTGATCAAAAAACACCGATTTAATCTCTGGGATGGAAGTAGAAAAATAGTAAAATGCTCCATCAGCTAACACAAAACCGATGAATCCTCCAAGAAAACCAACTAAAATCGCATTTACTAAATAAGGTTTTTGAATAAATCCATTCGTACTTCCTAAAAGTTGCATCGTCTTAATTAATACCCGATTACCATGAATGTGCAAACGAATGCTATTAGCTAATTGCAGGTAAATAAATAAAGTCAACAAAGAAATTAATACTAAGCCCACGTAACCTACAGCTTGAATTTTACCTAATAGCGATCCTAAAAACGTATTCGGATAGGTAACCTCATACACCTCAGGTCTAGCTTGAATTTCAGAAACAATTTTCTTGAAAGAAGCTTCATTTTTGAATTCGTCTTTAATACCTAAGATTAAACAATTCTTAAAGGGGTTTTCCTCACCTAAAAGTGATTTATAATCTTCTTGGGAGGAAGTAAGGAATTCGGATGCTATCGCAGCTTTAGACTTAAATTCCAGCTCAGGTTTTAATTCCTTAACTCCCAGATAGGGGCGGGATTTAAAATAGGTGATAGTCGACGCTAAATCTGCTGTTTGTAACGAATCACTTAAATAGACATAAATCTTCATCTGAGACTTAATCTCATTTCCCCAGGATTTTACACTTACAAATAATTGAAAGAATAAGGCAATAATAAACGC
>JBEBBJ010000110.1:0-7092 GCA_041158445.1 Bacteroidota bacterium | reverse complement strand
CACCTTCTTCGCCTTCACTAAATCAAAATTGTCTTTAGTGAATTCACCCCAAGGCAAATCAGCTAACAACTCGACGTAATTCATCAACATCGGGTATTCGCCGGACATGGAGTTCGTGCGCTGAAGTTTAGAGAGTTCTTTTTGGAAGAAATCATTTACTTCTTTCGACCACTTCTTCTTCGCCCCTTTCGCGCGCAAGCCGTCCAATTCTTGTTCTGGACTTTCTACACCTAGCTCCTCCTGCAAGACCTTGATCTGCTGGCGGATATAATAATCACGCTGCTGTTGATCGATATCACTTGATGCCTTGCTCTGAATTTCACGCTTTAACTCCAAGTGCTGAATGTCCTTCAACATGTGCTCCAGCAAGTGAGTCGCTTGTTCGATTCCATCCAAAGTCTCTAACAAAGCCTGCTTTTCTTTCAATTCCGCATTGATATTCGAGGAAAGAAAATGGACTAAAAAGGCCGAAGATTCGATGTTATCCAAGGCAATTTGTGCCTCGCGGGGAATCTCTGGATTCAGATTTAATATTTTTAACGCGCACTCTTTCAAAGTCGAAACGAGTGCCTTATTCTCCTTATTTAATTTCTTAGGGAAGGTATCTTCGATGTAGCTAACGCGAGCTAATAAATTAGGCTCCGTCTTGATGTATTCACTTACCTCAAAACGTTTGCGACCCTGAACGATAATCGTCGTGTTACCACCTGGCAAAACGAACATCTTGACGATGTGCGCTACCGTTCCGATCTTGTACAAATCATCTGGCGTAGGTTCGTCTTTGGAATTATTCGCTTGTACTAAAACCCCAATCGTGCGATCGCCTTTGTAGGCCTTCTTCACGAGGCGAACAGATTTTTGGCGAGAGACCGTAATCGGAATAACCATCCCTGGAAACAGGACGATATTACGAATCGGAAGGATCGGCAATTGGTCTGACAAAACACTCATTTTGTCATCATTGTCCATCCCCTCAGATCCGATAGGAATCAATTCTATATTTTCAAAATCAGACATCTCCGAAAGCTGTAAATGCTTAAAAAGGTCATTTGGATTATTCATACCACATTTTTAAATTCTGCTCCTCAGTGAGCAGACGATATTAATCAATTTTTATGCCAAACGTCAAGATGGCAGTATGATTATCTTGATAATTGTTGGATCTCCTGACTTTTTCGAAAAAGATAGGACTTCTTTTGGCCGGTTGGAGCCCACTGAACGAGGTTTGTTTGGTCCTCAAAAACCTCCATAAAAATGGAATTTTCCAGATAAGATCCTGCTAAATCAGACGTGGTCGGAATTTCAAGATATACCCAAATCGCGTCCTGTTGCTGCTCCGTTCCTAACCAGCGATAAGGGGTGCTTATTTGCTTGCCTGCATGAAACCTGAAATGCTTCCGAAGGTAGGTGTCTAACTCTTTTTCAGAGGCCTCATCCCCCGGAATCATGCGGAATTTCTTACCTATCGCCGAACTAACGCTTTGTTCTAAATCATCCTGAAACAGGCGAATGCTAATTTCCCAGCTTTGGTCCTTCTGATTATAGCTCATCTCCGTCACCGAACTATGAAAGGGGTGCAGATCTGGTAAAAATAGACCTAAAAACAGAACCAGCAGTTTCAATTAGAAAAAGGCTTTAAAGATATCGTTTCCAAACGTATAGGCCATCAAGGCTAATAAGATAATCATACCCACTTGTTGCGCCTTTTCTAACACCTTTTCAGACGCTGGTTTTCCCGTAATCATCTCATAAATCAAGAAGATCGCGTGTCCCCCATCCAATGCAGGAATAGGTAAGATATTCATGAAGGCCAAAGCCATCGACAACAATCCTGTCAACATCCAGAAACGATTCCAATCCCATACGCCACCGAACATTTGGGCGATACCAATAGGTCCACTCAAGGCTTTCGATGCCGAAACATCACCAGAAGCAATTTTCTTGAACCCTTTGATGTTATCCGAAATCACAGAGAAAGCACGACCCGTTCCGATGCTCGCCGCTTGCGCAAACGAATAATCTTCGTGTGTCACCTGAATAAGCATTTCGGGGATAAATCCGATTTGACCAGAAGAAGCCACTTGCATTTCTAGTGTATCTGCCACGCCTCCGCGTTGGATTGCGCTTTGATAGCAATTCTTTTACCTCATGGTAAAAATGAACCGGCGTTGAATCTACCGAAGTGATTACGTCCCCTTTCTTCAAACCAGCGGCATAAGCCGGCAACAATTCTGTGGGCTTCGATGCAGAGAACTTATCGAAGAATCCTGGCTCTTCTGGCGCAGCAACTTCTGCTACTTTGAAGGCCGCCATCGGCTCGATAAAGGCTGCTTTTTTATCGCTTAATTTTTCGATAAAATTCGATGGAATTTTAATCTCCAAAGTCTGATCGCCACGTTGCACCGTGTAAGAAGAATTCTCCCCTAATAACACATCCGATGCACGTAAATCAGATAATTGCTTGTAATCAGCCCCATTTACGCGAATGATTTTATCGCCCGTCTTTAGACCAATTTGCTGACCTAAATCCATCGCCACGATGCCGTTCTTGTTTAATTCTTCTTTTGAAATGAAGTTATTCCCGTTCGAATAAGTCAAGCAAACGAAGATCACCACACCGGTAATCACATTTACAATTACACCACCAAGCATCACGATTAAACGCTGCCAAGCGGGTTTCGCACGGAATTCCCAAGGTTCTGGATCTTTCGCTAAGGTCGCCGCATCTTGTGTTTCGTCAATCATTCCAGCGATAGAAACGTAGCCTCCTAGCGGAAACCAGCCTAGGCCGTATTCCGTGTCCCCTACTTTCTTCTTGAATAAAGCGAAGTTTAATAACGTTGGAATAGGGAACATAAAGTCGAAGAAAAGATAGAACTTCTCAACTCTCATTTTAAACCATTTAGCCGTAATAAAATGACCAAACTCGTGCAATGTTACTAAAATCGACAACCCCAAAATCAGTTGCCCTGCCATCACTAAACCTTCCATAATTCGCTATTTTCTATTTTTATCCACCCAATCCTGGGCCATTATTCTACTTAATTTATCACTTTCAATGTAATCCTCTAATGTCGGATTCGAGATAAAAGTTCCCTGATTCATCACATATTCGTTCAAATCAGACATCGCTAAAAATCCAATTTGATCCTCTAAAAAGGCCGCCACCGCCACTTCATTAGCCGCATTCAGCAAACAAGCCTTATTTCCTCCATGCTCCAGCGCCTGGAAAGCCAATCCTAAATTACGGAATGTCTTCGTGTCCGCCTGTTCGAAAGTCAAGGAAGGATATAGTTTAAAATCAAATCGAGGGAAACTCGCCTTCATCCGATTCGGGTAGCCTAAGGCAAACTGAATCGGTAATTTCATATCCGGCAAGCCTACTTGCGCCTTAATCGACCCATCCTCAAATTGCACTAAGGAGTGCACAATCGACTGAGGATGCACCACCACCTCGATTTCTGACGGTTTTACGTCAAATAACCAAGCGGCTTCGATCACCTCTAAGCCCTTATTCATCAAACTGGCAGAGTCTATCGTAATCTTCGCTCCCATCGACCAATTCGGGTGTTTCAAGGCTTGTACCCGCGTTACTTGGGCTAATTGCTCCCGGCTAAATCCTCTAAAAGGACCACCTGAAGCGGTTAATATCACTTTTTCAATCGGATTGTGGGACTCACCCATCAAACATTGAAATATGGCCGAATGCTCTGAATCAACAGGTAAAATAGGCACTCCCATCTCCCTTGCTAACGGCATGATTAACGCACCCGCCACCACTAAGGTTTCCTTGTTCGCTAAAGCAATCGGCTTACCCGCTTTGATGGCTTTCACCGTAGGCAATAAGCCCGCATAGCCCACTAAGGCAGTTAATACGATATCTACAGAATCCAGCGTCACCACTTCTTCCAGAGCCTGAGCACCTGCGTGAACCTGAATTCCTGTTCCAACTAAAGCCTCTTTTACTTGCACGTATTTTGCCTCATTCCCGATCACTACATGCGCCGGTTTCCAGGCTAAGGCTTGGGTAATGAGGAGATCGGCTTGATTTTGGGCGGTTAAGACTTCCACAGAAAATTCAGAAGGATGCTCCGCAATCACCTCCAAGGCTTGCGTTCCGATAGAACCCGTACTTCCTAAAATCGCTATTCTTTTCATCGAAGCATCGCCGTTATTTGTTCCACAAAACTAATCCACACTTGCGGATACAAAATGGTCATCGCCACCAAACCGAATAAAGCACCATATAAATGCGCACTGTGATTTACAAAATCACGGCTGCGTTTATCCATCTCCACCGAATACCAAGTGAATAATCCCGCATAGATGAAACCCGGAATTCCGAAGAATCCGAAAAGGTAAATTTTCTCGGTCGGGAAAAACAAGATCCCTGCGAAAATAACCGCAGAAACCGCTCCTGAGGCACCTAATGAATTATAATGGGGATTATTTTTCTGCTTGAAGTAGGTGGGCAAATCTGCAACTAAAATCGCTAACAAATAGAAAACGAGGTATAATTCGGACGCCACCGACGGAAATAATTGATTAAAAATCCGCTCTAATTGTACCCCAAAAAAGAAGAACGAGAACAGATTAAAAAACAAGTGTGTGAAATCCGCATGAATGAATCCCGAACTGATAAATCGCCAGTATTCATTTCTGTGTTGAATCCGGTAGGGATTCATAAGCATCTTTCCCATCCAGTCCGGCTTTTGCCAAGCGGCTAGGGAAATAATAATCGTCACAACAATCAGTAAAATCGAGACCATAGGTAGACAAAACTACGTTAAACTTCTCGATCAACCAACCCACTCATGAATTTAACCAAGGCTGATTTTTGCTCGTCGGAAATAGCTAAGGCTTGGATTTCGTCGAAAGCTGAATCAAAATAAGACGCGATGACCGCTTCTGTTTCTGCTTTCAAACCTAATGAATCGTAGATGGCCGTTACTGCTTGTACTTTTTCTGCTGCCACATAGTCCGTAGCTGCCACCCATTCTTCCAGTGAAGCGAGCGTGGAACCCGATGCTTTTTCGAACGCTTTTATCAGTAAATAGGTTTTTTTATTCGCTAAAATATCACCGCCTGGCTGCTTCCCAAATTTCTCCGGATCGCCATAGACATCTAATAAATCGTCTTTTAATTGAAATCCTAAACCGATCGTTTCTCCGATACGGTACAAGGAATCACTCACTGAAGCAGGAACGGAGGCTAGCAAACCGCCCATCTCCATCGAAAAACCGATCAAAACAGAGGTCTTCAAGCGAATCATTTCAATGTATTCCTCCACTTTCACATCGTCACGGCTCTCGAAATTCATATCGAATTGTTGTCCCTCGCACACTTCTGCTGCGATGCGTGAAAGGCGTCCTAACAAGTGTTGGAATGCCTCTAGGCTCAACCCTTGTACCTTATTTAGGTATTGGTAGGCATTTACTAGCATCACATCACCCGAAAGAATGGCAATGTTATCGTTCCATTTTTCGTGGACTGTTTCTTTGCCACGACGTAAGGGAGCTTTGTCCATAATGTCGTCATGCATCAAGGTGAAATTATGGAAGATTTCTACCGATAGAGCCGCTGGAACCTGTTTTTCCCAGTCCGACTTGAAAAGCGAATAGGTTAATAAACAAAGAACTGGACGTATCCGTTTGCCGCCTAAACTCAGGAGGTAATGGATGGGGTCGTAGAGCTCGCTAGGGTTTTGGCCTATATCTAAACGACTAATTTCCTCTTCGAGGGCTGCTAAAAATGCTTTGTTCATCTTATCTATCTACTTCGCCCATCACTAAATCCAAGGATCCGATAATGGCTACTAAATCTGCTAAATAGGTTCCTTTCGCCAAATAAGGCAACACCGAAAGGTGGTGGAAAGAGCAGGCGCGCACTTTCAAGCGTTGTGGAATGTCTGAGCGCCCGTCCGTACGAATGTAAAAACCGAGTTCTCCTTTCGGATTTTCTGCCCTCACATAGGTATCCATCGCTTTCGGACGAATCTTTTTAGGGACCAAAGCCTGAGGATCAAACTCCCTGGTCCGCTTCTCATCTCCCAGCAAGTGCACTAAACATTGTTCCATAATCCGCAGAGATTCCTCGCATTCGCGAATACGCACGTGGTTTCGATCCCAACAATCCCCCACCGATCCCATCGCACCTTCTCCCACTGGAATATCAAATTCCAATTCTGGATAAACCGAATAAGCATCGATGCGGCGAAGGTCAAAAGGCAAGCCCGAACCCCGCAATACCGGACCCGTACATCCATAATTAATCGCCGCATTCAGGGGCAAAACACCCACTCCTGCCGTGCGTTTGATGAATATACTATTATCCTCTACTAATTGTTTTACTTCCTTAATCGTATTTTTAATCACCGGAATCAACTCCTGCAATTTCTCTTCAAAACCGATGGGTAAATCATAAAAAAGACCTCCTACCCACACATAATTATATAACATCCTCGCTCCCGAAAGCCATTCTAACATTCGCTGAATGTCCTCTCTGTCGCGCATTAGCCATAAAAAGGGAGTGTAAGCCCCAATATCCAAGCCATATGTTCCAATCGCCACGAAGTGAGAAGCAATTCGATTTAATTCCGCCACGAGGACTCGAATGTATTCGATACGCTTAGGCAGTTTACCCGTTAGATCCAGCATCTTTTCCACCGCCATCACATAGGCATGCTCCGAATTCATCGCGGCCATATAGTCCAAACGATCCACGTAGGGGATGATTTGGTTAAACGGCAGCGCTTCGGCATGCTTCTCGAAACAACGGTGTAAATAACCTAAATGGGGTACGACTTCCTTAATCCACTCGCCATCTGAAACCACCTCTAAACGGAGAACTCCGTGTGTCGAAGGGTGTTGTGGCCCCAGCGAAATGATCATCTCCTCCGATTTTAAATCCTCTACCCGAAATTTATTCGGATCAGAATTCTCAAAATTTTCGGGAAGAAATTGATACTGGATGGGATTCATTAAACAAAAATGGGAAATCTAACGGGTAAAAATAAATTTTTCCATCTATTTTTAGCAAAGGCTTTGGGAAAAAAAGAAATTCTTCTACCTTTGCATTCCGTTTCGAGCAGAG
>JBEBBJ010000109.1:0-5004 GCA_041158445.1 Bacteroidota bacterium | reverse complement strand
CCGCATTTTAGAAAAAGAAGGCAAATTGATTTTATCTACGCACGGCTATTGGATGTTCCATCCGGATCCGACGGATTTTTGGCGCTGGACATCTACGGGATTGAAGAAGATCGTGACTGAGGCTGGATTCGAGGTGGTGTATTTCGAAGGGATTTTAGGCCGTTCCGCGATGGGATTGCAACTATTCCAGGATGGCTTACTATTTAAATTACCTAAGCCCTTGCGCTTTATCTTGTCCTTGATCTTGCAACCCTTGATTATCTTTTTCGATAAAATCATCACGGCGAAATCCCGCAACGAAGATGCCTGCACTTTCGTGCTCGTGGCTAAGAAAGTCTAGCTTTTTCGTAAGCGATAGTGGCTTCTAAGGCTTGATCAAAGGAGGTAACCTGCCATGGCATAATGGAGGCTAATTTCGAAGTATCCAAACAGATTTTTTGCACATCCGTCACTTTAGCCTCTTTGTATTCGACTTGGAATGCGGGTAGTTTCGCTTGAATGCGTTCGATAATCGTTTGTAAAGTCAGCGACTCACCCGAGCCCACATTGATGGTCTCATTTTTCACTCCAGCCTTAATTAACCCTGCCATCGCATAGCCTATATCCCCTGCATAAATATAATCCTTTGCTTGCGAGCCATCTCCCCAAACCGTCATCACCTCTCCTTTCAACGCCTTTCTTACCGCAATATTAATTACACCTTGTATAGGCGAGCGATGAAACTCCCCGAATGGATTTGACAAACGCAAAATCAAATAATCAATCTGGTATAATTTCGCATACAATTCAATGTAATGCTCCACGGCCAGCTTGATAATCCCGTAGGAAGAAATAGGCTTGCAGGGATAGTCTTCGGGCACTTTTTCCTGATGGACATTCCCATAAACCGCACCTCCAGTCGATAAATAAAGCAATTTAGCAACTTGGTGCTTCTTCATCATCTCCATCAAACCGATGGTAGGCAATAAATTAGATTCGATATCCTGACGGATATTTTCGGATGAAATTGCGGGAATAATCGAAGACGCGAAATGAAATACGCGATCAAAAGAATGTTTTGTGAATAAGTCATCCAAAGCCTGCGCATCCGCATAATCCCCCGCCACAAACGTAACAAAAGATGGAAACTCGATTCCCTCAGGTTTCTCGTGTGCGAAAACAACGACCTCGTTTTCTGAGCCCTGCTGCTGCAAATATTCCAGCCAGTTTAGCCCCAAAAAACCACTCCCACCTACGACTAAATTTTTCTCCATGACGCGTATTTGCTGTAAAAATAGCCGAAAAATTTAGCTAATTTCGGTTTTAGATTAAAAATCAGCCCTGAATGCGTTTAATCATTGCCCGCTCTAATTTCTTTTCTTATTCCGAGACTTTCATCGAGGAGCAAATCAACCAATTAGAACCAGTCGATGTGTTATACGAAGGATGGCAACCCAGCCGACTGAAAGGAGGTGGTTCCATCTACCCCATTCCCTTTTCGATACTAGCAGTGAGAGGCGTTCTACGACGCGCGCTACCGGGACTTTACCAGAAAATTTACACGTATTACCTCCAGCGTTTTTTACGCGAACAGAATATAGACGCCTTCCTAGCGAATTATGGACCTTTAGGTGCCAATATCTATGAAGCATGCGCGGCTGTGGGCATCCCCTATTCCGTCGTTTTTCTCGGCTTCGATGCGGCAGAAAAGAAAACACTCGACACCTATGGTTCCCGTTACGCAACCTATTTGCCGCGGGCAAAAGCCATCATTTGTGTGGCAGAATCCATGCGGGCAAACTTGGAAGCCATTGCCGGACCTTTGCCTAATTTACACGTGATTCCCTGTGGGGTGGATGTGTCCAGATTTACGCCTGGAACTCCGCGCGAAGGATTTAATGTCATTTCGGTGGCTCGTTTTGCAGAGAAGAAAGGTTCCTTAAAAAGTATTCAAGCGTTTGAGATTTTACTACAGGATTTTCCTGATGCACAATTACGGATGGTGGGCGATGGACCTCTTTGGGAAGAAGCAAAGGAATATGTTACCGCTCACGGGCTTTCCGGCAACATCCATTTCTTAGGCGCCATGGGCCAGTCCGATTATTTGCCTTTGTTGCAGGAATCCAATGTATTTATTCAGCATTCCGTTTTAACGCCTAGCGGGGATTCAGAGGGAACTCCGGTAGCTATTCTAGAGGCCTCCGCTTGTGGTTTGGCCATTTGTTCTACTAGACATGCAGGCATTCCGGACGCCGTTGTAGAAGGAAAAACAGGACTTTTAGTGGACGAACATGATGTAGAAGGAATGGCTTCTGCCCTCAAAGACTTTGCGAATGATCTCGAAAAAACTAGACTGATGGGTGCCGCCGCGAGAGAACACATGGAGGAACATTATAACGTGGTAAAGCTGTCGGCTAAAATCAAAGGCCTCCTCGTATAAAGAATGCCCCGCAAAATCGTATTTTTGTAAATTACATTCAAAACAAGGCATGGGGATCGTCATCCGACAAAGTTTAAAGGGCTCTATTGTTACCTATTTGGGGACAGCGATCGGGACATTTAATGTGATCTTCCTGTACAATAAGTTTCTTTCACAAGAGCAAGTCGGATTAATTGCCGGTGCCTTAGTGAGTATTCCGCTCATTTTTGCTTCGTTTACCCAGCTGGGAATCCCACACATTGCTGTTCGCTTTTTTCCGCATTTCGATGATCCAGCGAATGGGCACAAGGGCTTTTTCACCTTTTTATTAGTTGCCCCACTATTCGGATTGAGTCTTTTTGTGCTGGGCTATCTCGCACTAAAACCAGTCTTTTTCGAGATTTACAACACAAATTCCCCCTTATTACCAGCCTATTTTTACTACATCATCCCGCTGACGGCTAGTTATTTATACATGAGCGTGCTGGAGGCCTATGCTCGGGTGCATTTGCGCATTGTGGTGCCTGCCATCATTCGAGAATTGTATTTGCGGGTCTCTAATGGGGTTTTAGTCATCGCTTTTGCCTTCGGTTATTTGACCTTTAATCAACTCATTTTAGCTATTACGCTTTCTTATGTAGTAGCAGTCGCCGGTTTATTAGCCTATATCAAGCAGTTGAAGCGCTTTTATACCAAAGTAGATTTCTCGTTTTTACGCACTCCGGTTTTCAAGGAAATGTTGTCCTATGGGGGTTGGGTGATTTTGGCTGGTGCGAGTTTTACGTTGATTCAGCACATTGAAAAGGTGATGTTACCTGCCTACATGGGTGGCCTAGGAACGACGGCGATTTTTGATATTAATTCCCGGATGGCCATTATGATTTCCATTCCTAGAAACGTGATTGCAGCGATTGCAGCACCTATTTTAGCGCAGGCCTGGAATCGAAATGACCGCGAAAATATTCAGGATATTTACCAAAAATCCTCCCTCAACCTCCTCCTCATCGGTTGCGTCCTTTTTCTGTTGATCTGGTGTAATTTGGACTTCATTTATACGATTATCCCGCGCCACGAAATCTACGAGGCAGGCCGCTGGGTGGTCCTTATGGTCGGTTTAAGCAAGATCATCGACATGGGAACGGGCTTAAATTCCGAGGTATTAATCAACTCGAAATACTACCGCTATGACCTCATTTTCTACATTATTTTAGCCATCGGATTAGTTGTGGGAAATTTAATTCTCATTCCACTGTATTCCTACAACGGTGCGGCATTAGCCTCTTTAATCGCTTTAGCTGGTTATAATGTATTGAAATTCGGTTTCATTTGGTGGAAATTAGACTTGCAACCCTTCGATTTTCGATCACTTGGCATCATCATCGTCAGTGTGCTCATCTACCTAGTGGTTTCCCAAATCCCGGTTATCGAAGGGAGTCCTTTGGTTGCCTGGATTTTAAATGTGGGTGTTCGAACTGCGGCCATCGGAGGATTATTTATCCTCGCGGTCACGAAATTCAAACTTTCTCCTGACATCAGCGAGCTAGTTATTAATTGGTTTAAGAAATGAAAATAATGTCCCTGGCTGGTGGCCTGCCTCACTATTATAACCTAGTCCTGAACAAGTTGCAACGCGATTATGGGGTGGAGGTTTGCGTGGTGGTGCCTACAGAAAAAGGGGCTACCTTAGGCGCTGGGGTGTATACGTCGGACAAAGGCATTGAATTCAAGGTTTTTCGTAGAGAAGAGTATACGACTTATTACGGGAAGAAGTTTTTCAGAGGGCTGAAGGAATTGATTTTGGCAGAAAAACCTGACGTCCTGATGGTCAACTGGCCCTACCAAGCCTCTTTTGTTTTCTATCCGGGCTGGTACCGCTTTTTGAGACAACATAAAGTGGCGCTTATTTCCAAAGAAATCCCCTTTCAAGTACCCCATTACGAAAATGCCATCTCCTACTATTTACAGGGAGGCGGTGTGACGGAAAACAACCAAGCCCACCAATCGAACCCCTCTCTACTGGCTCGTTTGAAGTTTTTGATCGTGCGTGAAACCAGAAAGCGTTTCTCGAATTTGGTGGATGCCCATATAAATTATTTAGACGAGGCAATAGCCCTGCACGGCAGCTATGGTGTTCCCGCTGAAAAGGTATTTATCACGGCGAACTCCCCAGATACGGATGCCTTATTAGCTACGGCAAACGAGTTGAAAGATATTCAACCGAACCCTTTCCGGCTTTTGCACATTGGACGTTTAGTCAAATGGAAGCAGGTGGATTTATTGATCGAGGCAGCCATTGCCTTGCGCGCGAAATTCCCACAGACGGAGTTAAGTATTGTGGGCGATGGTCCAGAACTGGAAGCTTTGAAGGCGCAGGCTGCGGGCCACGATTTCATTCAGTTTCACGGAGGTATTTATGACCCCAAAGAATTAGGCAAAATCACCTGCGAATCAGGAATCTATGTCCTAGCCGGCATGGGTGGTTTGTCCATCAATGAGGCGATGTGTTTCTCCAAACCAGTCGTTTGTTCCGTGGCAGATGGAACCGAAAAACGCCTCGTTCGCGAGGGGTACAATGGACATTATTTCGAATCGGGATCTTTATCCAG
>JBEBBJ010000108.1:0-5918 GCA_041158445.1 Bacteroidota bacterium | reverse complement strand
GGCTTACCGATGCCAGTGATCGTTAAATTGAGCTATGAGGATGGTACGGATGAGGTGTTGCGTTTCCCTGCGGAGGTTTGGCGTTTGAACGATGTGACGGCGAAGAAGATTATTCCAACTTCGAAGAAGGTCGTGAAGTGGACGCTAGATCCATTCTATGAGATCGCGGACATCGATACGGAAGACAATTCCTTCCCACGCGAGCCTGCACAACCTACGAAGGTCCAATTGTTCAAGATGCAAGGCAGAACTTACAGCGGAGGGCCTAACCCAATGCAAGAAGCCAAGAACGCGAAAGAGAAATCAGGAGCGGTGACTGGATCGAAAAACAACTAAAATAAAAAGCCCCTTTTACGAGGGGCTTTTTTTTATTCCTGATCGATTAGATTCAACTTCGAAAGATCTAACTCCGTCCTTTGGTTACGACTGAAATACATGGGGAGGAATTTAAAACCAAACTTAAAGTCTTTAATGGCATAGGAAGCGCGCGCCACAACCACACTCGAATAGACTTCATCAAAGCCGCTCAAATAAGCTGATATTTCGGGTTGTAGGTTGACGATATCTTTTTGGGATAAACCAAAAAACGGACTATGTTCATCAATCGGGTGCACCACTGTCCAGTTCAATACTAAACTATCTACGTGGCTACGCTCTAAGTTTAAATTAAAAAATTGATAGCCCTTGTTTTTCGTCACGATGCGCGCATTCAATTTTACCTCTGCATTCGTTAAGAGGTGATCGTCTTTGTAACAAACGAGGCGAAACATCAAGGCATGTCCCTCTTTATACTTCGCATACACCAAGCTCTCCGAAAAGCGAATAAAGGACCTCGGGCGCGAAAAACGACCATATAAAAGGCCGGCTGCAATAGCAAACGAAAGGAAACCAATCAAGGATTCAATAGCCGCAATCCAGTTCGTTAACTCACCTACCGGGTTTACTCGACCATACCCTACAGTCGTAAAAGTCTGTGTGGAAAAGAAGAACAATTCCTTTATTCTCCCCCAAAAACGCACCTTCTCCACCCCTTCTAAACCCGATGGCCCCGCTAACCAATAGAGCGCTGTGAAGAAGCAATTAATCAGAAAGTAAAAGATGAAAATGATGCTTAGGAAGCGCCAACGAGGCATCGTCAGCATGCTTTGGTAACCACTCGCCCGATCCCGAACGCTGATACCAATTCGTTTGATATTAAAACTCCCGTCCTTGTTGACCATTCGGCCACCCATATCCGAGGTTCTTTCCCCAAAACCCGTGTCTTGATTTACGTTTTCGATCATCTTCTATTAAACAAACCACAATTTAAGCGAAGCAATCACTAATACCAAAGCCAAAATCCATTTCACTTTCGTATTCGAGGCAATCGCCGCACCCCACCTAGCTCCTAAAAATCCGCCCACCAGCGAAGCCACTAACCAATAGATCATTTGAGATTGATCCAAGGGAATCCAGGTTTTCAATCCCGCTAAACCTGAAACGGAGTTCACGAAAATAAACAAGGCAGAAACGGCCGCCGCTTCTTTCAAGGAAGCCCAGCGGAAAAGTAATAAAAGCGGACTCAAGATAATGCCTCCACCTATTCCGATCATTCCGGAAAGCAAACCGATGGCGGACCCCGTGAGTACGCCTACTCCTAGGTTTAGTTTTTTAGGTGAGTCTTCTTTTAATACGACTAGCATTCGAATCACCGCTAAAAATAAGCAAGCCCCCAAAATCTGTTTGTAGGTTGAATCAGTTAGCGGAATGCGCGCGCCAAAAAATGCAAGGGGTATAGACCCGAGGGCGAATGGCCAAAATAGATTCCACTTAAAATATCCTTGGCGATAAAACGCAATAAACGACATGAGCGAAACCCCTAGATTTAATAAAAGCGCGGTTTGTTTCATCAGGGGGGGAGCGATGGCAAAAAGGGCCATCACCGCTAAATAACCACTTGCCCCTCCGTGTCCTACGGAAGCGTACAAGAAGGCCATGATACCCAATAAAACGATTAATCCCACGCTATTTTCGAAGAGCTAATTGGAAATAAATGAACATCTTTTCCCAGTCCGCCACGCGAATACGTTCTTCCTTAATTCTGGACGCTGGTAAAGATTTTATTTTCTCAAAAAGTCGAATGTAATATTCGTAAGCTAATAAACAGCCTTTGCGAGCGACGTCAGGCAAGCGGTGAATCCCGCGTAAACCCGCATTAAAATCTAGCTGAATATCCGCTTCGATTTCTTTTTTCTCTTCATCAGTGAAGGTCGTGAAATCGATTCCAGGGAAATAAACTCTACCCCGCTCATCGTAATCGGAACGGATATCTCGAAGGAAATTGATTTTTTGGAAAGCGGAACCCAGCGCACACGCATCTTCTTTCAAGGAATCGTATTGCTGTGCATCTCCATCACAGAAAACACGAAGACACATCAGGCCCACCACCTCTGCAGATCCATAAATGTATTTTTTGTACTCTTCCGGATTGTAATCACGCTTCGTTAAATCCAACTCCATGGAATACAAAAACGCATCGATTAATTCGCGCTCCATACCAAACTTGTTCACCGCCCACTGAAACGAATGAAGAATGGGATTTAAACTAATTTTCTCCTCGATCGCTCGGTAAGTATCCTCTCTAAACCGTTGCAATAAAGCAGCTTTATCGTGGCTATGGAAGGTATCTACAATCTCATCGGCTAATCGCACAAAGCCATAAACGGCATAAATAGGATCATGCACTTTTTCATCCAAGGTGCGAATTCCCAGGGAGAAAGAGGTCGAATAAGCTTTCGTTAGCAACTTACTCGAGGCCAAAGAAACCTCTAAATATAAATCCATATTATCCTTTTAATTCTTTATCGACTTCAGTCGCTACCACAATCCCCGAAATCAAGGAAGGAGGAACGCCAGGGCCTGGAACCGTTAATTGTCCTGTATAATACATATTATCCAAGTGCTTATTTTTCAAAGTAGGCTTCAAAATCGCCGTCTGCATCAGCGTGTTCGCTAATCCATACGCATTTCCCTTGTAGGCATGGTAATCTGATTTGAAATCTCGGTGGGCATACGAGCGCTTGTATACAATGGAATCGCGAATGGAAACGCCACAATGCGCCTCTAAACGATCCATCAATTGCTCAAAATACTTCTCTCTTCCCTCCTCTGTATCTTCTAAATCCGGTGCTACAGGAATCAACAAAAAGATATTTTCACAACCTTTCGGAGCGACAGATGGGTCCGTCACTGAAGGTGCTGAGGCATAAAACAAGGGATCTGAAGGCCACGCCGGATCCGTGTAAATTTCGTGTGAATGCACCGTGAAATCACGGTCAAAAAACAAGTTATGGTGTTTTAAATTAGGCAAACGCTTCGAAATACCTAAATAAAACAAGAGCGACGAAGGAGCCATTACCCGTTTGTCCCAATAAGCTTCATCGTAATTCCGTAAACCATCCCCTAGTAATTCTTCTACATGGTGGTAATCTGCACCTGCCACCACGGCATCTGCTTCGATTAAGCCGGCAGCCGTTTGGACGCCTTGCACTTTTCCATTTTTGATATCAAAACCTAGGACCTCCGAATTGTAAGCAATCTTCACCCCTTTTTCTTCGGCTAATGCCACCATCCCTTTTACAATGTTGTGCATACCTCCCATCGGATACCAGGTACCTAATTTGATTTCAGCATAATTCATTAAGGAATACATCGCAGGTGTATTCTCCGAAATCGCTCCTAAAAAGAGGATGGGGAATTCCATCAACTTCAATAAAGTGGGCGAAGTGAAAAATTTGCGGATGTGCTTGTAGAAGGAGGTAAAGACGTCAATTCGTACGGCGTCTACTAACAATTTCAAGCTCAAGAATTCCGTGATTTTACGAGAGGGCTTCCAAACAAATTCCTGAATTCCCACCTTGTATTTATAGGCTGCTTGCTCCATGAAGGAATCTAACTGAGCCCCAGAACCCGCTTCATAGGATTCAAATAGTTTTTTCAAATCACCATAATTCGCCGGCAAATCAATGGTTTCTGTTTCTGAAAGAATAACAGAATAAGACGGATCTAAGCGAACTAAATCATAATAGTCTGACGGCTTTTTACCAAAACGGCCAAAATAGGTCTCAAAAATATCCGGCATCCAGTACCAAGAAGGACCCATATCGAAAGTAAAACCATCGGATTGAAACACCCGAGCTCTACCGCCTGCGTGATCGTTTTTTTCTAGAATTTGGACTTCGTATCCTTTTGAGGCTAATTCTGTCGCGGCCGAAAGACCGGAAAAACCTGCTCCTATGACGATTACTTTTTTCATACTATGCTCTAATTTAACAAATATACCAATCTTTCTGAAGGGAGAAGGGCTAAAAAGAAAAAGCCAGATAAAATCTGACTTTTTAACTCCTTCTGTTAACCAAAAAACTAATCAAAACCTATTACGTACTTAAGCATACATGTGTAAATGATTTTTCAAATCACGTCTTGCCATGAAGATTCTATTTTTCACCGTTCCGATAGGCAAATCCAATTCTTCAGCGATTTCGTGGTATTTGAAACCCTCGAAATACATCATAAATGGAACTCGGTACATAGAATCAATTTTAGCTAAAGCCGATTGAATGTCTTCGCTGATAAAAGAGTTCACTGCAGAATTTTCCTGCAGTGACTCCATTGAGTTGATGAAGTGTAAATTATCTGTTGTATCGATGAACGTGTTACGGCGCACCATACGTTGGTATTGCGTGATGAAGGTATTCTTCATAATCGTAAATAACCAAGCCTTCAGGTTAGTTCCGTCTTGGTATTTCTCCCGATTGGTAAAAGCCTTTACTAAGTAAACTCTAAAGCTGTCATATTCGTGAGTGATTTTGTTCAACAAATTTATAAAAAGATTAAACAAAACAAATATTTTGTTTAAAAAATTTTAAAAAAGATTAAACAAAAATTTTGTAGCCTTAGGAAGCTCATTCATCGACACATCGAATGCATTCATCTTTTAGGCAGTATAGTATTCGCAAAAAAGCCCTTTTTAATCTATCTTTAAGCCCTATTATCCCTATGAGATACTTAATTATCCTTTTCGTATTCCTTTCATTCAGCAACTATGCGCAGACAGCCTGTCATTGTTCGCTGAAGGGAATTGTGGCTTCAAAAGAGCGCAAAGAGAAGGTTCCAGGCGCTTATGTCTATATAAAAGGAACAAATAAGGCCACCGTCACAGATGCGAATGGCTTATTTCTGATTAAAGATTTATGTCCAGGGAAGTATACCTTGGTTTGTCAAATGGCAAGTTTTGACCCCATTGAGACGACTATCAACCTCACCGATGAGCACGAGGAAGATTTTGAATTGAGTTCACATGATGAACATTTACAAGAAGTATTTGTCCAAGGCAGAAAGCAAGAAATTACCTCCCAACTAAAAACACAATTATCCCAGGAAGAGCGTTCTCAACGAGACGGTTTGTCTTTGGGCGAAATGCTAAAGGGATTAACAGGAGTTCAAAGTTTACAAACGGGAAGCTCCATTTCAAAACCCGTCATACACGGATTACATTCCAGTCGCGTAATCATATTAAATCAGGGAGTTAGACAAGAAGGCCAAAACTGGGGCAGCGAGCACGCCCCCGAAATCGACCCCTTTGTTTCTAAAAACATTCAAGTAATCAAGGGACCAGGTGGCTTGCGCTATGGGGGCGACGCTATCGGAGGAATCGTCATGCTAGAGCCGGATGCACTACCTGATTCATCCGCCCTTCATGGTTCAATTCAAAGTATTTATTTTACCAATGGTCGTCAAGGGGTTGTTTCTGGGCTTTTGGAGGGAGGTATTCCAAAGGCCAAAGGCTGGGGATGGCGCGTGCAAGGCACCCTGAAAGACGGAGGAAACGTACAAACGGCTGACTATTACCTCAGCAATACGGGCGTAAAGGAGGAAAA
>JBEBBJ010000107.1:0-5060 GCA_041158445.1 Bacteroidota bacterium | reverse complement strand
TGGAGGACATTTCGTATAACAACGCGGCAGGATTTTTTAATTTCGAGAACTAATGAAGAAGGTTATTACTTTTGGTGAAATCATGGGGCGTTTAAGTCCCGCAGGTTATGGCCGTATCACGCAAGCGCAATCGTTGAACATCACTTATGGTGGTGGTGAGGCGAACGTAGCAGGTGGTTTAGCTCACATCGGTATCCCGGCAGAGCACGTAACTTGTTTCCCAAACAATGAATTAGGCAAAGCAGCCACGGGTTATTACCGCCAAGTGGGTGTTGATATGTCCCATACAGCCTATAAAGAAGGGCGATTAGGTTTGTATTTCGTCGAGTTTGGGGCAGCCATGCGCCCGAGCAAAGTGACGTATGACCGCGCTGATTCTGCTTTCGCTAATTTAAATCCAGCTGATTTTAACTGGAAAGAGATCTTCGCAGGTGCGGGCTGGTTCCACTGGACGGGCATTACTCCAGCGATTTCGGAGGCAGCTGCGACGGCTTTGAGAGCGGCGTTGAAGGAAGCAAAAGCGCAGGGTTTAACGATTTCGGCGGATGTGAATTACCGGAAGAACCTTTGGCAATATGGTAAATCAGTGAAAGAAGTGATGCCGGACTTGATCGCACAATGTGATATCATCGTGTGCGGAAAGGCGGATGCGGAAGATATTTTAGATATCGTTCCAGATGGCCGTGTTAAGAGTGGCTGGCATGATATTTGCCTGCAAATCAAAGAGCGTTTCCCTAACTTAAAGAAGATTATCAACACGAAAAGAGGCCAGATTTCAGCTTCTCAAAATACCCTTTCGGCGACTTCATTTGATGGCTCAAAAGTCATCAAATCAGATACCGTAGAAATCTCCCAAATCGTCGATCGCATCGGTGGTGGGGACGCTTTTATGGCGGGATACATTTACGGAAACTTAGTCTATGGCGACGAGGCGAAATCTTTAGCTTTCGCTGTGGCGGCTTCCGCTTTAAAACATACAATCGAGGGAGATATTAATTTATCCAACTTAGACGAAATTGAAACCGTCATGGGCGGTGATATTACTGGACGATTAAAAAGATAATAATGGCTAGAAATTCAGCAGATGTAGTGTACTCTCGATTAGCGGAAACGCCGATCGTTCCTTTATTTTTCAATGCCGATCAAAAAATCGCAGAAAACGTCCTAAAAGCCTGCTACGATGGCGGAATTCGCGTATTTGAATTCACGAACCGCGGCGAAGCCGCTCCGGCAATTTTTGCGAAATTAATCGACTTCTGCGAGAAAGAATGTCCAGATTTAGTGCTTGGAATCGGAACGATTTTTGACGAAAAGCAAGCAAAAGAATTCATCGAAATGGGTGCAGACTTTATGTTGCAACCATTCACTACGGCTTCCGTAGGCGAGATTTGTGCGAAACACGATATCCCATGGATGCCTGGAACGATGACCCTAACGGAGATCCGCAATGCGGAGGTTTTAGGCGCGAAGTATGTGAAAATTTTCCCGGGTAACGTGGTAGGTCCAGCTTTCGTGAAGGCGATTCAAGGACCGATGCCGAAGACAAAAATTATGGTCACTGGTGGCGTGGAGCCGAATCGCGAGAGTTTACAATCGTGGTTCAGTGCGGGTGCTGCGGCCGTGGGTATGGGATCTCAATTATTCCCAGCCGAATTAATAAAAAAACAAGACTATACCTCTATATCAAACACGATCGCTAACCTGATCAAAACCTATCACGAACTATAACATGGAAACAATTGGAAAGTACCGCTGGAAAATATGCGCATTGCTATTTTTCGCGACGACGATTAACTACCTAGACCGCCAGGTAATTGGATTACTGAAGCCGGTGTTAGAAAAAGAATTTGATTGGTCAGAAACAGACTATTCGAATATTGTGATCACTTTCCAAGCAGCCTATGCGATTAGTTTATTGGGTTTTGGCGGAATTATTGACCGTATCGGTACGAAATTAGGCTATTCCATTTCGATCGTGGTTTGGAGTATTGCGGCGATGATGCACGCTTTAGCCACAGGAACGATGAGCTTTGCGTTTATGCGTGGCTTATTAGGTCTAGGCGAGGCGGGTAATTTCCCGGCGGCGATTAAGACCGTAGCGGAATGGTTCCCTAAAAACGAACGTGCGTTAGCGACAGGTATCTTTAATTCAGGAGCGAATATCGGCGCCGTAGCTGCGCCTATTTTAGTGCCTTGGATTTTAGGAGTATACGGTTGGGAAATGGCTTTCATTGCGACTGGAGCGATCGGATTTATTTGGTTGATCTTCTGGTGGTTCTATTATGAAGTGCCTTCTAAGCATAAGTCTTTATCAAAAGCAGAATTCGACTATATCCACGCGGATATGGAGGCGAAGGATGACAACGTGACTCCGGTTCGATGGAGTAAATTATTTGGATTCAAGCAGACCTGGGCTTTCTTTTTTGGGAAGATGTTTACGGATCCGATCTGGTGGTTCTTCCTTTTCTGGTTGCCTTCTTATTTCTCTGAGCGCTTCCATTTGGACTTAAAGAAGCCTAGTTTAGAATTGATTATTGTCTATACAGCGACGACCATCGGTAGTATCGGTGGGGGTTATTTATCTGGCTATTTAATCAATAAAGGCTGGCCTTCATTCAAGGCGAGAAAGTGGTCGATGTTCAGTTTCGCGATCGCGGTGGTACCGATTATGTTAGCGCGTTACTGCGATAATATCTGGCAGGCGGTAGGATTGATTTCCTTAGCGGCAGCGGCTCACCAGGCTTGGAGCGCGAATATCTATTCGATTGCGACGGATATGTTCCCGAAGAAAGCCGTTAGTTCGGTGATCGGAATCG
Organism: Bacteroidota bacterium; assembly: GCA_041158445.1. Lineage (GTDB taxonomy): Bacteria > Bacteroidota > Bacteroidia > Cytophagales > Spirosomataceae > Aquirufa. The sequence goes on along the minus strand of JBEBBJ010000107.1, from coordinate 2,244 downwards.
GGGGTATGGCGGGTTCTGTGGGCGGTATTTTCTTCCCGATGATCGTGGGATCGTTATTAGACAAATACAAGTTATTAGGTAATATCAACGATGGTTATAATATCATCTTCTTGCTTTGCGGAAGTGCGTATATGATCGCTTGGGTGATTATTTACAGCTTAGTACCTACGCTAGAGACAGCGAAGATCGACGACTAATCTTAACCATTAGTCCTTTTTGGGGAAGATTAAGTTCTTCGTCAATTCATTTAATTGGGTGATTTTCTCTTGAAAGTCACCCTTTAAATTTTTACGGGCAGCCTCTAATTGTTCGAGGGAAGTTTGGATTTCGTCTGGGATGACGTCCTCGAGGAAGGCTCTGATTCTTTTGGCCAAAGTAGGTGATTTCCCATTCGTGGAAATCGCAATCTTCAAGTCACCTTTTTGGACGATGGATCCGAGGTAGAAATCACATAATGGAGGCGTATCAGCCACGTTGCACAACAAATGTTGCGCTGCTGCTAAAGTCTTAATTTCTGCGTGTAATGCGGGTGAATCCGTCGCACAGATAATCAAGTCTAATCCCACTAAATCGGAGGCTTGAAAGCCACGCTCAATGATTCGAACCTGAGGGAAATCTTGTAAATATTCCAATGTTTCCGGGCGAAAAAAAGGTGCCACCAAAGTCAAATTTGCCTCAGGTGAATTGCGCAATATGGCGGATGCTTTTTCAAGTGCAACGTTTCCACCTCCTACGACCAAAGTCTGGATTTGATCCATTTTCAAGAAGATGGGAAACATCGTATTAGGCATCTGCTGGTGCTTTTTTGCCGGCTAATTGACCACAAGCTGCATCGATATCGCGACCGCGAGAACGGCGAATATTCACAATCATACGTTTGCTTTCAAGGAAAGCCGAGAACTTTGCGATCGCATCTGCCTCCGCATTTACGAAAGAAGATTGGGCAATGGGATTGTATTCAATGAGGTTGATTTTGCACGGGATGCCTTTGGCAAACTCATACAATTCTCGTGCATCCTCGATGGTATCGTTAAACTTATTAAAGACGATGTATTCGAGCGTGATCTCGTTGCCCGTCTTCTCAAAGAAATACAATAAGGCGGCTTTCAAGGCCTGCAAGGTATTGCTTTCGTTGATGGGCATAATCAGATTACGCTTCGTATCGTTCGCGGCGTGTAGTGAAAGCGCCAAATTGAACTTCACCTGATCATCGCCTAATTTCTGAATCATCTTCGCGATACCCGCCGTGGAAACCGTAATACGGCGCGGCGACATGCCTAATCCTTCCGGCGAGGTGATTTGCTCAATGGATTTTAAGACATTCGCATAGTTCAAAAGCGGTTCGCCCATCCCCATGTAGACGATGTTCGTCAGCGCTTGACCGTATTTTTCTTGTGCCTGATCGCGGATTAACACGACCTGATCGTAGATCTCGAAAGACTCCAAATTCCGTTTGCGGTCCATATAACCTGTCGCACAGAAGCTGCAGGTTAGCGAGCATCCCACTTGGGAGGAAACGCAGGCCGTTACTCGCTCGCGGGTAGGAATTAACACCCCCTCCACGAGGTTATTATCGTATAATTGAAAGCTGGATTTGATGGTGCGATCGGAGCTGTATTGCGCCTCCGCGGTGGTCACGATTTGCAAAGAGAATTTCTCCGAAAGCCACTCGCGCGTCGTCTTCGGGATATTTCCCATCGCATCGAAACTACGTGCCGCCTTCTTCCAAATCCACTCGTACACCTGTTTTGCCCGGAATGCAGGTTCCCCAGCCGCCAGCATTTCTGCTTTCAACTGTTCAAAACTCAAGTTCCGTATCGCAACTTTCTTCTCCAATCTTATTTCTTTAATAACTCACTTACTTTCGCAGAAATGGCTTTTCCATCCGCAAGACCAGCTAATTGCTTCGAAGCAACACCCATCACTTTACCCATATCAGCCGGGCTACTTGCTCCCACTGAGGCGATAATTTCGATGATTTTTGCGGTTAATTCTTCGTCAGATAATTGCTTAGGCAAGAATTCTTCGATGATCGCTAATTCCGCTTGTTCTTTCTCCGCTAAGTCTGGGCGGTTTTGAGACACATACACTTCTAATGAGTCGCGGCGTTGTTTCGCTGCTTTCATTAAGATTTTCATCTCAGCATCTGCGCTTAAACCATCGGCGCTAGAGCCTGAAGTTTCTTCTAATAAAATCAATGATTTGATAGCGCGTAACGCACGTAAACGGTCTGCGTCTTTCGCA
>JBEBBJ010000106.1:0-5118 GCA_041158445.1 Bacteroidota bacterium | reverse complement strand
ATTCACAAGAAGATGGAGCCCTCTTTGAAGACGATGTTTGGTCGAGTGCCTAAAACACCATTCGAGATTCGCCAGACAGAGGCTTTCCGTGCGGCATCGGCTTCAGCGGAATACTTCCAGGGTTCGGAAGATGGAACACGTCCAGGGATATTTTATGTACCTATTTTGGATGCCAAAAAATTCAATTTAACCTCTGGAATGGAAAGCTTATTCTTACACGAAGCGATTCCTGGCCACCATTACCAAATCAGCTTGCAACAAGAGAATAGCTCCTTACCTAAGTTCCGCCGTTTCGGAGGAAACTCCGCTTACGCAGAGGGATGGGCACTTTACACGGAAAGTTTAGGCAAAGAATTAGGCCTATATACCGATCCATACCAATACATGGGCGCATTAGGGGATGAAATTCACCGAGCTATTCGTTTAGTCGTGGATGCAGGAATGCACTCGAAAAACATGACACGTGAAGAAGCTATTAAGTACATGATGGATAACGAACCCTTAAGTGAAGAGGGCACAATCGCCGAAATCGAGCGCTATATGGCCATCCCAGCACAGGCATTGAGTTATAAAATAGGAGCCTTGAAAATTCGCGAGATTCGTGAGCGTTTAACAAAAGAAATGGGTCCTAAATTCAAATTATCTGATTTCCATGACGAACTTTTGAAGGATGGAAACATGCCTTTGGATGTATTGGAGACCAAAATGAATGCTTGGGCTAGCTCTGTAAAATAATGCAATTAACGACGACATTTCCCATTCCTGCAGCACCTGTTCTGATGAATCATCGGAACAAGGTGCTGACGATGGGTTCTTGTTTTTCAGCCTCGATGGGGGCACGTTTGAGCTTATTGCCTTTAGAGGTAAAGACGCAGCCTTTCGGAACTTTATTTCACCCATTTGCTATAACACGTGCTCTTTCGGGTGGTGTTTCAGAAGAGGTTTACAAACAAAATGGGTATTTTTTACACCCAGATTATCATTCCGTATTTACAGCGACGACGGCAGACGAGTTGCTGGATGATGTGCGATTGGTAGCCGCCGAAGTATCGAACTTTATTGCTGATACGGACTTTCTACTCCTGACTTGGGGAACCGCATTTAGTTATTTTGACAAACATCTAAATAAATCAGTTGCTAACTGCCACAAGATGCCGGCAGATCGTTTTGAAAAGAGACTTTCAACAGTGGAGGAGATCGTGGAAAACTTCTGTTATCTACTCTCTACTCTCCCCTCTACCACCCAAGTGGTACTAACCGTCTCCCCCGTCCGACACACGAAAGACGGCATGTTGGAGAATCAAGTTTCTAAATCAACTCTGCGTGTAGCGGCAGATATCGTTTCGAAACGTTTCAAAAACGTGCATTATTTCCCGGCTTACGAGATTATGCTGGATGAATTACGGGATTACCGTTTTCATGAGGCCGATCTAATCCATCCGAACGAGCAGGCGCAAGCCTATATTTGGGAGCGATTTAAGGCATCCTTTTTTGATACAGAACTGCTTTCCATTTCGAAAAAATGGGATTCCATTTACCGAACACTAGGTCATCGACCTCATCCGGCAAAATTGATTGATCATCGAAGGGTGTTGGAGGTGCTTTTGGCAGAATTAAATGAAGAAAAATACCAAGAAATAGATACGTGCAAAATCGCCGAATACGTCGCGCATGAAATAAAAAACACCTATATTTGAGGTTTGAAAAGGAAAAGAGATTCATGGGAGAATTAAGCGTAAGCAAAGAGATTATTTTAGGTGCCCTAAGCACCGTTCAAGAGCCTGATCTAAAGAAGGATTTAGTGACCTTGAACATGATTAAAGATGTGGAATTAGGCGTGGGTGAAGTTCGCTTCACGGTCGTTTTAACGACACCAGCTTGTCCACTAAAAGAGAAGATTAGAAAAGATTGCGAGGATGCGATTCACAACTTGGTGCATCCAGACCTCAAAATCGTTATCAATATGACGGCTGAGGTGACTACCTTAACGTCTAAAGACACTTTAATTCCGGGAGTTAAAAACGTGATTGCTGTAGCATCTGGTAAAGGTGGTGTAGGTAAATCAACTGTAACGGCAAACTTAGCGATGGCCTTGAAAAATGCGGGCGCTAAGGTCGGAATCCTGGATGCTGATATCTCAGGACCCTCTATTCCAGTGATGTTTGGGGCAGAAGATTTGCAACCACTTGTGACGGAAGTAGATGGCAAGAATCGCATTCAACCCATTATGCAATATGGCATTAAGATGATTTCGATGGGCTTTTTAGCTCCTACGGAAAGTCCTGTGCCCTGGAGAGGCCCGATGATGACTCAGGCTTTGCGTCAGTTTTTTGGCGATACAAACTGGGATGAATTAGATTATTTATTGATTGACCTTCCTCCAGGAACCTCAGACATCCATTTAACACTGGTGCAATTGATTAAGTTAACTGGAGCGGTGATCGTAACGACTCCTCAAAAAGTCGCTTTATCTGATGCAACCAAAGGTTTAGCGTTCTTTAAGCAGGCCGGAATCAATGTTCCTTTGTTAGGTCTAGTAGAGAATATGGCCTATTTTACACCGGCTGAATTACCGGAAAACAAATACTACTTGTTCGGTAAAGATGGCGGAAAGCAATTAGCTGAAAAATATGCTGTTCCATTCCTTGGTGAGGTTCCGTTGATTCAAGCAATTCGTGAGGCGGGTGACGAAGGAAAACCAATCGCCTCGACAGAAGGTCCTAGCGCTGATGCATTTGCCTCTATCGCCGCTAATTTAGCACAACAGGTAGCCATTTCTAACGCGAAACAAGCCTCCTAATATGGAAAATCATCCTTTATATTCCCGCATACAAACCGCGCTAGACAGCATTCGCCCCTATTTAGTGGCGGATGGTGGCAATGTAGAAATTACAGAAATCACCGCAGATAATGTGTTGAGACTAAGCTTAACGGGCAATTGCCAGTCCTGCAATATGTCAGCAATGACGTTTAGAGCAGGGGTAGAAGAGGCCATCCGCAGGGATGTCCCAGAAATAACAGCAGTAGAAGAAGTAAAACCCTAATAGGCATATGATGCGGATAGGAATATTTTTTGGCGGCCCCGCGCGTGAACGGGAAATCAGTTTTTTAGGGGGTAAAACCGCTATGGCTCACTTGAATAAGGCCTTGTTTCAGCCCATCCCCGTTTTCGTGGATAGCTTAGGCAACTTTATTTTAATCAAGGAAGAGCTTATTTTCGAGGAATCGATTCGTTCTTTTTATCCGCCAAAACGCCTTCAAACCGCGCCATTCAACGTATATATTGAATCTTTGCCTGAAGCAGATGCGACAGCCTTACTAAAAGAAATAGGAACGATCATTCAACCGGCTGATTTTGCATCCCATTTTGACTTTGCCTTCATCGCCATGCACGGCCCTGGCGCAGAGGACGGCAGTATCCAAGGACTTTTAGAGTGGTATAACATTCCGTATTCAGGCCCTAGCGTATTAGGTTCTGCGATCGGTATCGATAAGGCGAAACAAAACGAGTGGCTTAAGAAATCCGTTGGTTTAGAGAAGAAATTCTTCGTTCTACAACGAGACGATTATACGAAGTACGGCAGAGAAACCCTTTTTGAGCAAGTCAAGAAGGAAATTGGTATTCCTTTTGTGGCCAAAGCTCCACACCAAGGATCCTCCATCGGCCTAGCTTTCGTGAAAGAAGACTCGCTTGAGATTTTCGATAAAGCCATCAAGAAATGTCTTTTTATCGATGAAATCTACCGCGAGGATTGGTTAACATTAACCGAGGATGACCAAGTTGCTTTGTTGCAAAAAATGGTCAACCTAGACGAAGGAATCGGCTTCCCAGTCGTATTCCAGAAACAAGTGTATTACCATCCTTCGGCATTATTGATCGCCCTTCGCGACTATTTCACGCACACGGTGACGAAAGCTAGCATTCAGTCGATTCATTCGGAGGATGCGATTTTACTCGAATCCTTTGTAAACGGGAACGAATTCAGCTGCGGCGTGATTCAAACTCCATCAGGCGAGGCGGTTGCCCTTCCTCCGACGGAGATTGTCATCGACGACTCAGTAGAAGTGTTTGATTTTAATGCCAAATACAAATCGAAATTAACGCGCAAGCGCATTCCGATGCATGCGAGCTTAGCTCACCTACAAGTGATTCAAGCACAGGTGAAGCAGGCTTTTGAAGACCTAGGTTTTGGGGTTTGTACCCGTATCGATGGATTCCTAGACACGAACGGCGTAGTCGTTTTACACGACCCTAACACAATCCCTGGAATGTCCCCTAGCTCATTGATCTTCAAGCAAATGGCCGAAATCGGGCTTAATGTAACAGATTCATTAACCTATTTCATCCGCCAATCCATCCGGGAGCGATTAAGAACCGGCAAAAATTACTATTTCCTAAATCAGCAACTAAAGGCCTTAGACGCAGCCATTGCCGCTTGTTTACAGGCGAAAGCGGAACGAGATGTACAAGTATTAGAGATCAGCGGTGCGAATGAAGCCGAATTGGAAGCAAGCTTCCAGGCTGTAAAAAGCCAAGCGGCTGAACTTGCGGCTTTAGGAACGGAGAACGTTCGCGTTTGCACACCTTTGGAAATCGAAGAAGGCGAAACTTTAGTCAACTTGCACGTAGCCCATGTAGGAAAAGATTCCGCCAAAGAAATGCTAGAAGCCATCAAAACGGGTGTCCACCCCTTGATAGCCCACACACGTCAGGCAGCTATCGAAATCACTAAATTCTACACAAATGTCTAATACGGAACTTAACCCATTGCAATACCCAATCGGGAAATACAAAAACCCAGAGGTGATTACCCCTGAAATCAGAGCAGAATGGATCAAAATTATCGCTTCAACTCCCGATGATTTAGCCGCTCTTTTAAAAGACGTAGACGAAACCTTGTTAGAAAAGCCTTACCGCGAAGGCAGCTGGTCAGCTCGTAAAGTGATTCACCATTTGATGGACAGCCACATGAACAGCTACATCCGTTTCAAAATGGCACTTACAGAGGACAATCCGACCATCAAACCATACAGCGAAGATGATTGGGCATCTATGCCAGACGGCAATCAAGCGCCCATTGCTTGGTCCATTGAGGGTTTACGCTACATCCACTTACG
>JBEBBJ010000105.1:0-5698 GCA_041158445.1 Bacteroidota bacterium | reverse complement strand
GTAAAGCTTTCTTCCGAACCCGGAAGGCCGGCGATGATATTACGAATTAGTTTATCTTGTTGAGCTTGGGTAGCGGATGCTAGCCATTTTTCTGCTCTAGCGATTTGCTCCGCTGTATAATGCTGCTCTGCGCCTGGACGCTTTAATAAAAACAATTCAAAGGCACAGAATTCTGCCGCATCGAATCGAAGGCCAGTACTGCCATCTGGAAAACGGAAATCTAAATCCGTCCGAGTCCAGTCTAAAATAGGCATAAAATTATAGCAAACTAAATCAAGGCCAGCCTCCCCTACATTTCTGAGCGAAGTTTTATAGTTCTCAATGTATTGCTTATAGTTACCTGAACGGGTTTTGATATCCTCGTGAACCGGAATACTTTCGATCACGGACCAGGTCAAACCAGCCGCTTCAATGATCGCTTTGCGTTCCAAAATGTCTTTCAATTCCCACACCTGTCCATTCGGAATTTGGTGCAATGCACTCACGATACCAGTGGCGCCCGATTGACGGACATCGGATAATTGAACGGGGTCGTTTGGACCAAACCACCTCCATGTTTGTTCTAAGGCCATATCTTTTTGTTTACTAACCCTATAAAGGCTTTTGTCTGGCAATTTTACCTAGTGCTAGATTAAATAAAAAACCTTGCCTGGAAACCGGGCAAGGTTTTTGTAATCAAGCATTTATATACTTCCTTTAAAATCTCTTTCTTAGGGGCGACAAAAATAGGGAGTTTTTCTTCAAACAAAAAAATATCCTAGCCATTTTGATGCGCTGGTCGCACTAAATCGGTCACCGTTTTCACTGGGTTGAATGTTTCCAACGGAACTTCCACAAACAAGGTATTCCAATCGGACATTGCCCCATTCCAAAGACCCGGTAATTCCATCGCCTTTAATTCCTTGCCATCCTTCGTCTTATCGGTAATAAAACCGGTGTTCATATCACGGTAGTTCAATAGGTTTAAACCGCGAGTCGCACACACTAAATCCACTGGATTGAAGTGGGAAGCTTGGAGGAATTTGGCTTTTTGGGCTTCATCCTTCATATCAATCTGCGCCGACTCGACTAATTGTAAGGTAAAATTCCCTTTCGCATCCTGGCACCAGAAGGGGCCTCCACCGGGCTCACCGGTATTTTTCACCACCCCACAGACGCGGGTAGGACGAGCTAAGGCTTCGCGGATTTTTGTGATTTTTTCTTCTTGTGACGAGGCTGCGAATTCCGCCGAAGGCACAAAACCTAAATAGGTAGCCATCTCTTGAAGCGCTTCCTTTATCGTTGCCTCCGATGGATTTTCTTGCAGTTGCTTATCGAGGTGTTCGATGCCTTCCAAAATCCAAAGCAACAATCCGCCCAGCGCTTTCTTGTATTCTATCGTCGGTTGCTTCAATGCATCCGGCACGACATTGTCGATATTTTTTATGAAGATGACATCCGCTTTCAGATCATTCAAATTCTCTAATAGGGCACCGTGACCCGCGGGTCTAAAAAGTAGTGACCCATCGGCTTCGCGGAATAGGGTATTATCAGGGTTTACGGCAATCGTGTCTGTGGCAGGCTTTTGCTCCGAGAAGGTGATTTCGAAATCGATGCCCGTTTTTGCAGTCCAATTAGGGGCAAGCTGGGCAACTAATTCTTCGAAACCGCTGCGGTGTTCTGGCGAAACAGTAAAGTGCAAACGGGCTTTTTTACCGTTCGAAGCATAGGCCGCCGCCTCCACGATGTGTTCCTCTAATGGAGTTCGCGCTCCCTCCGGATAGGAATGGAAGGCGAGAAGGCCTTTGGGTTTTTGGCCATAATCCATACCATCTGACCCGAGCAATTTTTTCAAAATATCAGCCGATTCATCTTTATCACCGATCAAGTTCTTCAATTCAGGGTAAAAAGCGAAGTGATCCAGTTCGTCAAAAAACTTCGTGCACTCCTTGTTTTCCTGACCAGACGATAAAAACTCGAACAAGGATTTAAACATCCGGGTGGCCGCACCAGAGGCTGGCACCATCTTCAAAATGGAAAGCGCTGATTTTTGCTGATCAAAACGATCGATGAATTCCTGACGTTGCTCGTCGGAAAATTGAAAAATCCCGTTTCCGATGGAGGCTGATTTTTCCAAATTCATCCAAGGGAAACCAGACTTAAAAAAATCAACTTGTTGATTAATTTCTGCGGGCGTAATTCCGCGTTTCGATATTTGGGCTAAATCCTTCTCTGATAACATACACGCTTTCTTTTGTGTCTAAAAATAAGAATTTCTTCGCAGGAATTCCTAAAAATCTGCTCGAGGAGTTCATTCTTTTTTGGTAGATTTGTTTAGACGATGACAGAGATCAATGACATATTGCAAAAATACTGGGGACATACCTCCTTTAGACCCTTGCAGGAGGAGATCATTCACTCGGTACTTGAAGGCCAGGACACATTAGCCTTATTGCCTACGGGTGGAGGAAAGTCCGTCTGCTTCCAGGTCCCGGCTTTGGCGATGCCTGGAATTTGTATCGTCATTACGCCTTTGATTGCCTTAATGCAGGACCAAGTCGATCAGCTGAATCGTCGAGGAATTCCTGCCACGGCCATTTTCTCTGGCCTCCGCCAGCGCCAAATCGACATTTTACTCGATAATTGCATTTACGGCAACACAAAGTTTCTTTATGTTTCACCGGAGCGTTTGAAAACCGATTTGTTCATCGAGCGCGCGAAGCAAATGAATATTAGCCTTTTGGTCATCGACGAGGCGCACTGTATCTCACAATGGGGATACGATTTTCGGCCGCCTTATTTAGAGATTGCTAACTTTCGCGCATTGATTCCCACGGTTCCTTGCATCGCTTTAACGGCCTCCGCGAATGAGGAAGTTCAGCATGATATTCAAGAGAAGCTGCATTTTAAAAAACCGAATGTCTTCCAAAAAAGCTTCAGCCGAGCGAACCTCTCCTACTCCGTTTTGTACGAGGCAGACAAGGAAAAGAAGTTGTGCTCGATGTTGCAACGCGTTCCAGGCTCTTCCATTGTCTACGTGCGAAATCGCCGGAGGACCCAGGAGATTTCTGATGTATTATCTAAGGCCGGATTGTCTAGCACTTTTTACCATGCGGGCTTGCCATCAGAGGTGAGAAGTTCGAGGCAAAAAGACTGGATCGAGGGCAAAATAGATTGCATCGTGGCGACGAATGCTTTTGGGATGGGAATCGATAAACCGGATGTGCGCCTGGTCGTTCACCTGGATTTACCGGATACCATTGAGGCCTATTACCAAGAGGCAGGGCGTGCAGGGCGCGATGAAAAGAAGGCCTACGCTGCCATCCTGTACGAAGAGAAAGATATTTTAGATTTAACAGCTCAATGGGAAAAATCCTTTCCGACGGCTGAAATCATCAAGCGCACGTACCAGGCGGTATCTAATTATTTGCAGGTAGCGGAAGGCAGCGGGGAATTACAGAGCTATGATTTTGACTGGATGGATTTATGCCAAAGGTTCAATTTACCCAGCTCCCAGACTTATTTTGCGCTGAAAATGCTCGAAAATGAGGGTTTGATTCTGTTGAACGAGGCTTTCCAAAATCCCTCCAAAATCCGATTTATCGTCAGCTCCACCGAATTATACGATTTTCAAATCCGAAATGAGAAATTCGAATCCTTTCTAAAAGCATTACTTAGAATCTATGGAGGGAATCTGTACACGCAATTCGTTTCCATTTCAGAGGCGGACTTCGCGCATCAAATCAAAATTCCACCGGCAGAGGTAGAACGAAATTTGGCTTTGCTGGAGAAATTTGAATTGATCGAATACGATAAGCAAAATGGATTGCCCAAACTCATTTTCCTAACACCCCGAGCGAACATTGAAAATTTACCGATTCTTTGGTCGGAGTATTTGAAGAAGAAGGAACGGACAAAGAAGAAGATTGACGCGATGGTTCACTATGTGAAGCATCCGGAGGCTTGTAGGACCTTATTGATTACCTCGTATTTCGGGGAGTCATTACAGCAAAGTTGCGGTATTTGCGATCATTGCTTGCAGCGCAAAAAAGAAGCCTCCGGGAAAAATATCCCCGAAGGCCTTGAAGCAGAACGCAAATTGATTCTGACTTATTTGAAGAACGGACCATTATCCGTTCAAGATCTTGTTGAATGCCTCCGCCCTTTGGCCTCAGCTGAAGCACTTCGCATCATCCAATTCAGCTTGGAGATGGGCGAAATTCATTATAACGCCGCGGACGAACTCGCTGCAGGTTCCGCCTGAAAAACAAATTTCACTGGGCTCTTCACCTGCTCTTTCAATAGAGCTAAGGCTAATACCTCTTTAGCGTCGTCCACATAGTGGAAGCTCAAGTCTGAGATATAATGCGCCTCGATTTCCTCCACATCTTTGCGGTTCTTCGAGCACATAATAATCTCTCTGATTCCCGCTCTTTTAGCGGCCAAAATCTTCTCTTTGATTCCGCCTACTGGCAACACCTTTCCACGTAGCGTAATCTCACCCGTCATTGCTAACTTCGATTTCACCTTGCGCTGAGTTAATGCGGAAGCGATCGCCGTTAGCATCGTAATGCCGGCAGATGGACCATCTTTAGGCACCGCCCCTGCTGGAACGTGGATGTGTAAATTGTATTGGTCGAATATGCGGTAATCAATGCCGTATTCTTCTGAATGCGCCTTCAAGAAACTCAAGGCCGCCATCGCTGACTCTTTCATTACATCACCTAGTTGACCCGAAAGCGTTAAAACACCTTTTCCTCGGTTCAATAACGTTTCAATGAATAAGATATCTCCTCCCACCGGTGTCCAGGCTAAACCCGTTACGACTCCGGCGTATTCATTGTTTTCGTAAGTATCCTTATCGAAATGTTCTTGGCCTAATAATTTCACGACATCCGTCGCCGAAATTTTGTGCGGATAATCCTGGTCCATCGCGATGGACTTCGTGATTTTACGCACCACGCGACCGATCTCTTGCTCGAGTTTACGTACACCAGATTCCCGGGTATAGCCTTCGATCACTTTGGCAATGGCTGCATCATTCATTGAGAACTCCGCTTTTTCCAAACCGTGATCTTTCTTTTGTCTCTATCGTATAGCCACTTACCTCGATGATCTCCATTCGATCACGCAAAGCTGGGTGAATCGTATCTAAATTATTCGCCGTGGCGATGAACATCACACGTGATAAATCATAGTCACACTCCAGGTAATTATCCATGAAGCTGCTGTTTTGTTCCGGATCCAACACCTCTAACAAGGCAGATGAAGGATCGCCGCGGTGATCTGAACCTACCTTATCAATTTCATCTAAGATAAAAACCGGATTCGATGATCCCGCTTTTTTAATACTTTGAATCACCTTGCCTGGCATCGCACCCACATAGGTTTTGCGGTGACCTCTGATTTCAGCCTCATCACGAAGACCACCTAAAGCCATACGGACGTATTTACGACCTAGGGCTTTCGCAATCGAACGACCTAAAGACGTCTTTCCTACACCTGGAGGGCCATAAAGACATAAAATAGGAGCTTTCATATCGCCCTTCATCTTCAACACTGCTAGGTATTCGATGATGCGTTCTTTTACTTTTTCTAAACCAAAATGATCCGCATCCAACACCTTCTTCGCCTTCACTAAATCAAAATTGTCTTTAGTGAATTCACCCCAAGGCAAATCAGCTAACAACTCGACGTAATTCATCAACATCGGGTATTC
>JBEBBJ010000104.1:0-5242 GCA_041158445.1 Bacteroidota bacterium | reverse complement strand
TTCCGTGATGGACACCAATCGCTTCTAGCGACGCGTGTTCGTACACAAGATATGTTAGCCGTGGCAGACGGTTTTGCCAAATCATTCCCGCAATTATTCTCGATGGAGGTTTGGGGAGGAGCGACCTTCGACGTGGCGATGCGATTTTTACAAGAATCTCCTTGGAAGCGTTTGCAAGAATTCCGCGAGGCAATGCCGAACATGTTGTTGCAGATGTTATTCCGCGGTTCGAATGCCGTAGGATATTCTGCATATCCAGATAATTTGATTGAGAAATTCGTGGAAAAATCATCTGAAGCGGGTGTGGATGTCTTCCGTATTTTCGATTCCTTGAACTGGATCGATGCGATGAAAGTGTCGATCAAAGCTGTTCGCGAACGGACTCCAGGCATCGCCGAAGCTGCGATTTGCTATACCGGCGATGTATTCACGAACGAGAAGTACAATCTGCAGTACTATGTAGATATGGCCCGTCAGTTAGAAGATGTGGGCGCTCATATGTTGTGTATTAAAGACATGGCAGGCCTTTTACGCCCTTTCCAAGCGGAGAAATTAGTTACGGAATTAAAGAAAGCGGTGGATATTCCGATCCATTTGCATACGCACGATACGGCTTCGGTTCAATCGGCGACGTATTTAAAGGCTATTGAGGCTGGTGTGGATATTGTGGATGGAGCATTGGGAGCGATGTCAGGATTGACGTCTCAGCCTAACTTGAACTCCTTGGTGGCGATGATGCAAGGTCATAAGAAGGCATCGGATTTGGATCTAGATCTATTAAATGAATATTCGAATTACTGGGAAGCGGTGCGCTCGATGTATTCTCCTTTTGAATCTGAATTAAAGGCGGGAACAGCGGAGGTGTACAATAATGAGATTCCGGGTGGACAATATACGAACCTACGTGGTCAAGCTATTTCGCTGGGTGTAGGTGATAAGTTTGAACAATTAAAGCGTAATTACACGGAGGCGAACACGCTTTTCGGCGATATTGTGAAGGTGACGCCATCCTCGAAAGTCGTAGGAGATATGGCCATCTTTATGACCGCGAATTCGTTAACGGCGGAGGATGTGTATGCCAAAGGCGCCACCTTGTCCTTCCCTGAATCGGTAAAAGACTTCTTCAAAGGTGGCTTAGGCCAGCCTTACCAAGGTTTCCCTAAACAATTACAAGAGATTGTCTTGAAAGGGGAGCACGCAATCGAAGGTCGTCCAAATGATCATTTGGCACCCATCGATTTCGAGGCAGATTTCAAATCGTTCACGAAGAAATTCCCTGAAGCGGAAGATGGATTCTTTGATTACTTGTCTTACAAGATGTACCCGAAAGTGTACGAGGATTATTACAAGAATTCTGCCTTATTTGGTGAATTATCCGCACTTCCTACACCTGCGTTCTTCTATGGCTTGAAGCAGGATGAGGAGATTATGATTACGATTGAGCCAGGTAAAACGATCATCGTGAAGTTTTTGTACATGTCTGAGCCGGATGAATCAGGCTTGCGAAACGTGACATTTGAATTAAATGGTCAAGCACGTCGTATCAAAATTTTAGATAAAAACGTTAAAGTAGAGCGAGCACAACACGTTAAGGCTAAAACGAAGGGAGATATCGGCGCCCCATTACAAGGTCGTTTATCACGTATTTTGGTTAAACCAGGGGACGAGGTAAAATTGAACGCTCCGTTATATGTGATTGAAGCAATGAAGATGGAGTCCATCGTATCCGCGCCTTTTGAGGGTATTATTGGCAATGTATTATTGACGGAAGGAACAGTAGTAGAGCAGGAGGACTTAGTCTTGACTTTGGAAGAAGCGAAACTCCCTGAACCAGACGTAGAAGAATATTTATTCGTTTACGGAACCTTGCGCCGTGATTGTGGAAACGACTTACATCGCTTAATTGCCCGTAATTCAGACTACATCGGCATGGCGACCTACCAAGGTCAAATGTATCAAGTGGCTGATTATCCGGGTATTATCCCATCGGAGGATGCAAAAGACCAGGTGGTAGGAGAGTTGTATTTACTGTCTAATACCATCAAATTATTGAACGTATTAGATGAGTACGAGGAATTTAATTCTGACAAACCTGAGTCGAGTTTATTCGTTCGTGAGCACGTAAAAGTGAGCTTGAAGGGCAAGGAAATAGAGACTTACGCTTATTTATACAATAAGAAAATCGACCCTAAAACGCGTATTGCATCGGGTGATTATGTGAAAGGTTAATGAAAAAGATCCTTCTTTTATTACTCTCAATTTCTGCATTGGCGCAAAGCCCTGTAAAAAAGGCGCATGCCCACAACGATTACGAGCATGAAAGACCTTTTTTTGAGGCATTTGCTTTAGGTTTTGGTTCTATTGAGGCAGATGTGTATGCGGTGAATGGAGATTTGCTGGTAGGGCATGAACGTTCTCAACTAAGCCTGAATCGCAATTTAAAGGATCTATATATCGATCCCATTATTCGCGTTTTGAAGGCAAACAAAGAAGGTGATTTTCATCAACTATTGATTGACTCAAAAACCTCCTCAGATTCTACTTTGCCATTGATTATTGCGGCTTTGAAACCGCATGCCGAGATTCTGATGCGGAAAAACTTTCGTATTGTCATTTCAGGCAATCGCCCAAAACCATCTCAATACATCGAATCACCTACTTGGATCACCTTCGATGGCCGTTCTGATGAATTTTTTCCCACGAACAAAGTGGTGTTAGAAAGTGAATCTATGTTCAAGTTTGGCTTTTGGAATGGACAAGGTCCCATTCCGGCTAATCTAAAGGAAAAATTAAAATCCTACGTAGATAAAGTCCATGCAAATGGTCGAAAAGTGCGCTTGTGGGCCACGCCAGATACCTTATTAGCATTTCAAGCGCTGCTTGATATCGGAGTAGATTATATCGGTACCGATAAGCTGACATTATTAGCTGATTATTTAAAATTTAGCGAGAGTAAATAAACTGGTAATGAGGCTTTTAATTAAAAACCTCTACTATGACTTCAAGACGCGAATTTCTAGCCTTAACGCTGGCAACTACATTACCTATTTCCTCTTTCTTTGCTGCCAATAAATCCTATTCTTTAGGTTATTCCTCCATCACTTGGAGCGGGCAGGATGAACAAGCGATTAAAGATATCGCTAGTTTAGGCTTTAAGGGTATTCAATTACGTGCGAACACATTCTCAAAATATGGAGAAAATCCTGCGGCTTTAAAGGCACTTATTGATCAATCTGGTTTACAATTATGTATGTTTTCGAGTGGAAATGTGGAGATTGATCCAGCTAAAGTAGACGCTTCTATTGCTCAACATGTGAAGCACGCGAATTTTGTGAAGGCATTGGGTGGAACTTCCATTCAATTGACGAATTCTTTGCGGAAGAAAGGCGTGAAGCCGGAGGAGAAAGACTTGATTCGTTTAGCTGAAGTGATGAATGAAATCGGTGCTAAAACGAAGGAAATAGGCATTCAAGCGACTTACCATAATCATATGGATCAGTTTGGTGAAACGCCAGAGGAGGTGGAATTATTAGTGAAGCATATGGATCCCTCTAAGATTAAATTATTGTTAGATGTTGCCCATTATTTCCAAGGGGGAGGGAATCCTGCAGAGGCGGTATTGAAATACAAAAAGGTATTGCATTCTCTTCACGTAAAAGATGTACGCCAAACCGAGCCTCGCTATCGTTTCGTAGAATTAGGCCAAGGAAAAGTGAATTTAGAGGAGGTCTTCGCTAATTTAGATAAGATCAAATTTAAGGGCTTTGCCATCGTGGAATTAGATGCGGTACCGGATGCAGGTAAAACACCTTTTTCATGTGCAGAAACGAGTAAGGAATATTTAAAGACTAGAATTCAGTATCCTTTTTCTTAAATTGCAGCCTAATCTAACAACAAATGGCGAGTAAAAAGGATCCGGCAATTGGATTTATCTTCATCACACTTTTAATTGACGTCTTAGGAATAGGCCTGATTATCCCAGTTCTACCTACCTTAATCAAAGGTTTTGTAGGCGGTGATATTTCCGTAGCCTCTCAATATGCAGGTTGGTTAATGGCCTCTTATGCCATCATGCAATTCATGTTTTCCCCTATTTTAGGCGGACTGTCCGACCAAGTGGGCCGTCGTCCGGTGATTTTAGCCTCCCTTTTCGGATTTACTATTGATTATTTAGTGTTGGCTTTCGCACCTAACATCGTGTGGCTTTTCATTGGTCGGATTATGTCAGGCATCACGGGAGCTAGTTTTACTACAGCCCAAGCCTATATCGCCGACGTTTCAAAACCAGAGGATCGGGCAAAGAATTTTGGGGTTGTGGGTGCTGCTTTTGGGGTAGGATTTATCATAGGGCCTGCGATAGGTGGCCTTTTAGCCTCTTATGGAGATCGCATCCCTTTCTTCGCCGCTGCAGCTTTAACATTGATTAATGGCATTTATGGCTATTTTATCTTGCCTGAATCGTTAGCTAAATCAAATCGCCGTGCTTTCGATATCAAGCGTGCAAACCCGCTAGGCTCTTTAAAGAATTTGACAAAATATCCGGTTATTGCCGGTTTAGTAGGTGGATTTTTCTGCTTGCAATTAGCCGGTCAGGTGCACCCGAGTACCTGGTCATACTTTACAATGAAGGTTTTTGGCTGGACACCGGATCAAGTAGGTTATTCATTAGCCTTTGTGGGTCTAATTGTAGCCATTGTTCAGGGTGGATTAGCCAGAGTTATTATGCCAAAACTGGGTGAAATTAGAGCCATTTCGTATGGTTTATTACTTTATGGTCTAGGCTTTTTTATGTTCGCTTATGCGACGAAGTCTTGGATGATGTATGCGTTTATGATTCCTTTTGGGCTTGGTGGAATTGCGGGTCCTGCGCTTCAAAGTTTAATTACCCAGCAAGTAGGTGCGGATGAACAAGGAGAATTGCAAGGTGGTTTAACAAGTTTGCAGTCAATTACGACGATTTTTGGGCCTTTGTTAGCGTCTAATTTGTTCGCCTATTTTGCTTCTGAAAAAGCCCCGATTTTGTTTCCTGGTGCGGCCTTCTTTATGGCTGCTATTTTAGTTTTAATCGGTTGGTTCATTGTAATGAGATCAATTCCGAAGAAATCTCAATAAATTCACTATTTTTGGACAAATTAAACCCCTATAAAATGAAAACAATGATCAAATCGATCTGCCTAGTGGCGGGTATGCTAGTAGCTTCGGTTGCTTCAGCACAAACAACGGAAGAAATCTTAGCGAAACA
>JBEBBJ010000103.1:0-8994 GCA_041158445.1 Bacteroidota bacterium | reverse complement strand
TTCCAGTAGCCAAACTGAGGCTTGAGCTTCCACCTACTAAAATTCCATCCACTAGATGTCGATCACACCAAGCAAGTAGGTGTGCGAGAATGACTTGTACGGAGGCAATCCCATTGACTAGTCGATCAAGGATTTGGGTTTCGAAAACCTGAGCAGACCTGCTTTTCCAGCGAATTAGGCTAAATAAGCTAGGCCAAAAACGCGGTAGGAACTGGTAATTTCCTGCCGGTATCCAGTTTCTGGATAAATAGGCTCCAGCGATTCCGATAACCCAAGTCGAGGCCGTAATGTAGAGCCAAAAAGAAGGGATGTGGTAAATCGTTAGGAAGGCATTTTCAGGCATTTCAAACGGATGGCGAGAAATCCAAATGGACAAACTCGCGATGATTAACAGTCTAATGGGGATGTTTTGGTCCCATGAAAATGAGATAAAACTGGCGGCTGATGTAGAAACTGGTCAACACCATTCCTATTGCTAACACAACCAGTAATTCGACACGTCCAGAAGTATATAAGAATCCAGCTAGATTTTCCTTACTGAAAAAACCGCCAGTTAAAGGTAATCCCATTAATCCAGCACCGAAAATAAGGTAAGCAAAGGCTGCCACCGGTGCTTTTTTTCGCAGCCCACCCATGTCGTTTAGGCTTTGGGAATGCACGGTATGAATCACGGCGCCAGCGGCTAAAAACAAGCCAGCTTTGAAAATGCCATGTGTTAACAAATGAAATAATGACGCGTCTGAGCCCATTCCCATCCACATTAAACCCAGCTGGGAGATAGTGGAATAGGCGAGTGTCTTCTTGATATCGTTTTGGAAAATAGCAAAAACAGCTCCTGATAAGAACGAAATCGCTCCGATGATTCCCATAAACAGATGGGTTTCTGGACTCGTGATATCGAAAACGCGGACACCCACGAAAACTCCTGCCGCCACCATCGTCGCTGCGTGAATTAAGGCAGAGGCAGGCGTAGGTCCTTCCATCGCATCAGGCAGCCAAGACATGAGGGGGAATTGCGCTGATTTAGCAATTCCTCCAGCGATAATTGCCACCCCAATCAAGGTAGGTGCGATACCCTGCATCGCAGAAAATTGCCAAGTATCGAAGTGTAAACCTAAACCGATGAGGCCGAACAACAGGGCTAAATCACCAAGTCGGTTAATCAAAAAAGCTTTTTTCGCAGCTTGCGTTGCTGCTTGTTTTTGATGCCAAAAACTAATCAACAAATACGAACACGCCCCCACTAATTCCCAAGCCCCGTAAAATAGGAAGACAGAATCCGTTAAAAGTAATAGCGTCATTGCACCCACGAACAAGTGCAAATAGATATAATAGCGTCCGATAGACGGATCCTCTTTCAGATAAGATTTCGAAAACAGCTGGACACAAAACGAAACGATAGCCACCAAGCCGAGAACTAATTGCGCAGAACTATTCGCCCAAAAACTGGCATAGATTTCCTGTCCACCTAACTGAAACCAGGTATAGGCGATTTTATAATCATCCCCGACGCTTGTCAGGAAATAGATCGCGGCTGCACTAAACAAGCCGGAAAGAGTGATCGAAACTAGGGATTTAGGGAAACAAGCTACCAAAAGGGCAGAAACCCAGGGTAACAAGAGCACTCCAAGAAATAGGAGATTTAATCCCATATAAATGCAAAGATTTAATGGCAAATATACGGATTATCCGCCACTCACGGGAGGAATTAGGGCAATTTCCATGCTTTCTGACAGGATAAAATCCGGTTCCGGAAAGCGGTGTTCAGCAGCTAAACGTAAAGAGGGTAATTTTTCCAAAGCCGGGTGCATCGAACGCACCGTTTGCAAAAGCTCTTCTACGGTCACCTTTCCCTCTTTTTCGATGGAAATCGTCGACGATTTTAATAAATCGCGGCAAATCCCAAAGAGAAGAATGTGGTAGGTTGACATCGTTTTTTGTACCTTTGAATAATTGAGCAAATATATTGGATAATCCTCAGCTTTTTGATAATCACGGCCGCGAATTGAGTTATTTACGACTCGCGGTGACGGATCGTTGCAATCTGCGCTGCACCTATTGCATGCCGGCGGAGGGGATTAACTATATGCCGGAACGGGAGTTGTTGAGCTGGGAGGAGATGTTTCGCTTGACGCGGATCATGCACGAGATGGGTATCAAGAAGGTGCGCATCACGGGTGGAGAGCCTTTTGTTCGGAATGGATTGCTCGATTTCTTGACGGATTTAGCGAGTTTGAAAGATCTTGAAATCTGCCTAACGACGAACGGTGTTTTCGTGGGAGATTACATTGAATCTTTACAGAAGCTCGGCGTTCGTCACATCAATTTAAGTCTAGATTCTTTAGATCGGGATCGCTTTAAGCAAATTACACGAAGAGATGATTTCCAAAAAGTATACGACAATCTCCTTCGTTTAATTCAAGCCGAATTCCAGGTGAAGATTAATGCCGTTGTTATGCACGGCAAAAATGAAGAGGATATTATTGCGCTGACCGAGTTCGCTCGGGAGCATCCGGTGTCGGTCCGTTTCATTGAAGAGATGCCGTTTAATGGGTCGGGGCTGGTAGAGGAGACCTTGTTTTGGGACCATATTCGGATTTTAGATCGCATAAAATCAGCTTTTCCTGGTTTGCAGGCAAGACCTTTTTTATACGGAGAAACGGCTCATACTTATGATCTTCCCGGATTTAAAGGGAATGTCGGAGTGATCGCAGCCTTCAGCCGAACCTTCTGTGGCACTTGCAATCGAATTCGCTTAACTGCCAAAGGTCAAGTCAAGACTTGCCTCTACGATGATGGCGTTTTTGATTTGAAGGCGTATCTTCGCACTGGAGTCAGCGATGAGGAGGTGAAGAAACAACTGTTAACTTTATTCAACAAACGTCCTTTGGACGGTTTTGAAGCAGAAAATAAAAGGATAGGTGTCATTACAGAATCGATGACGACTATCGGAGGATAAAATAAGGGGATACCTATGAGCCAATTATCAAGCCTAATTGAGAAATTTTCAAACCTACGCGTTCTCGTGGTAGGTGATTTAATGGTGGATGCCTATACTTGGGGAAAAGTTAATCGCATTTCGCCGGAAGCACCCGTTCCCGTGGTGAACGTTGTGAAGCGTGAATCTCGCCTAGGTGGAGCAGGAAATGTGGTATTAAATATCGCCAGTTTAGGTGCAAAACCGTTGGTTTGTTCGGTCATTGGAGATGATTCCACAGGTGAAATTTTACAAGGTATTCTACAAGAGGCAGGTTTATCCACAGCCGGCATTATTATCGAAAAAGGCCGTCCTACGACAGTTAAGGAACGCGTCATTGCTGGATCGCAACAACTGATCCGAGTAGATTCAGAAACGGAAGCACCTATTTCAGCTACCTCGTCTTCGTCCTTATTAGCGCAAGTAAAAGCGTGGTTACCGGAAGTCGATGTGATTCTTTTTGAGGATTACGATAAGGGCGTTTTGAGTGCTGATATAATTCAGGAAATCATTGCTTTGGCATCCGCACAAAATATTCCTACCGTTGTAGATCCTAAGAAAAAGAACTTCTTTGCTTACACAGGAGCTACCTTGTTCAAGCCTAACTTAAATGAATTACGTGATGGCTTAGGTTTGGATGCATCGGCGATTTCGCCAAATAATATCGCTAAAACCGTAGCCGACTTCAAAGCAGCTCAGTCTTTTAAAGGACTATTCGTAACTATGTCAGAGCGTGGAGTCTACATGGATTTTGCCTCAGACCAAATTCAAATCCCAGCCCACATTCGCCAAATCGCCGATGTTTCTGGTGCTGGCGATACTGTTATTTCCATAGCAGCCTGTGCACTAGCAGCTGGAGGAACGGCTTCGCAAATCGCAGAGCTTGCAAACCTTGGCGGAGGCTTAGTTTGTGAATCCTTAGGGGTGGTTCCGATTGATGTGGAATTGCTGAAAAAGGAGGCGGGCAAGATTTAATTTTTCATAATTTCAGGGCAATTTCAAAAACCCGATCAATCCAGTTTTATTCGTGGATCCAAATAAAATATGAGTCTGGTGATATAGAAATCTCCAGAGTAGATTCCATATGAAGTTAAATTATTTAACTCAGCAAATGCTTCTAAAGTTGAATTTTCAAAACTGGGACCTGAATTTTTTTGACCTTTTCCTGATACAAAAGGAATGATTATCCATTTAAAAAGTTTTGGGTCAGAGGGTAAATTCCAGCAGTTTTCGGACTGTTTTATAAATTTCATTACGTGTTCAGCATCTATTTTTTGCATTCCTCCTAGATGCCTCATTTCTGTAATTTTTCCGTATCCAGATAATTTAAAAATAAATAAATTAAATGTAGGTTTATCGCCCCACACCTTCAAATTGTGTGAAAAATATTCGTAAAATTCACCCTGACCGCATCCATTGAATAAAAATTCGTATTTAGGATTTCCTTGCGCTACAGTCTTGAAGCTACAAGTGGTGATTATAAATATAATCAGTATTTTAATTGCAGTGTTTGCCATAATTTTGGTTTTTATATTTCTGATCAATAGTGTAAACATCCCATTCTTTAACTCCTAAATCTTTTAATAAATTATCATAACAGCCTTTTTCATTTTGAAGACCTAATAATGATAGAACTTTTGCGTCTTTCTCATCAGTCCCATAAACCGTATTGAGAAAGATAGCTATTTCATTCACATAATCATTTAACATTTCTTGGTGATCCGTGCTTGAAAACTTATTATTGATATAAACATGTAAAACTTCATGAATAATTACACGTGCAATGTATTCTTTTGAAGCACTATTTAATGCTGAAATATTTAAAGTTATGACATTTCCAATTGTATGTGCATTAAGTCCTTTAAGTCTACTATCTCCATCTACCGTATTTTCATTTATGATTACGGAGTATTTCAAGCCTCGTTTTGTGTAATCAAATTTTTGAATTATTGCTGAAATTTTACTGTAGGCGTTATTTTTCTGAAGATCTGCTAACACTTCTTTAAAGCAGGGATTTGTCAATTTTAATTGCATCTCACTGTAATTGTAATCAATGTAGTTAGTATGGTCACCGCCAGAGCCATTCTCATTTGTACTTTCACCTCCCTCATAATTCCCATAATAATTCATTGAGTTAGGTCTTGTATAGCCCCAGATATATCCTCCACCGCCACCTGTACCATAGACATTTACATTGTTAAGTAGGATGCCCATGATATACTCATAAATGAAGGCTACTTCCATATCTAAGTTCATCTCTCTCAAGGAAACCGATTTTCCTTTAGGGCTTAGGGCTTTTTTTTTACGCAAGAAACCTGCTTTCAGTGTTTCACCTTCGATGGATTGAATGATGATTTCCATGTCGGTTTCATTTAAGCGTCGATAGGATTTATACAATCCGTATCGTTTTCCAGCTAGCTCGAAGGTGATGAATTCCATGAAATCGGGTGAAATGGCTGCGGGGTAGGTGTTTCTGACAGGAGCAGCATAGGCAGAGACACTGTCAGAAAGTTTAATCGGAATGGCTGCTTCCCAAGCGATAGAGGAAGCAAGTTTAAGTGGGTCCGTTTTTTGGGTCCAGGCTCGAAGCTCTGAAATGGCAGAAAGGTTTGCGGGGGCCATCACTGTTTCTTTCGTTAAGGGTTTTTTATAGTGGTTTATCATCGTTATGTGGTTTAATAACGATGTAGAGGTAGGCTTTTAAATTTGAGTAAACTACAAATTAACTGATAATCCCAGCAGATTATCAGTTAACTGATAATTTACCCCACCCAAGCCGTAAATTCAATTTCCACTTTGTATTGTGGAGCGATCAAGGCTGAGATTTCGTAGATGCCAGTTGTTGGTTTCACCTCTTTAAAGAAATGCGCATGGGCGCGAGCGATGTCGAGGTTTTTGGAAATATCCGTTGTAAAAATACGGGTACGAACCACGTCTTTTAGGGAAGAACCAGCTTCTTCTAAAACGACTGCGATGCGTTCAATGATATTATACGTTTGAGCATATAAATCGTCAGCGGTGATTTTTTCGCCATCGACTAATGCGACCGTTCCAGAAATTTCTAATAGATTTCCTGTTTTTACGGCACGGCAGTAACCGAAGGTATCTTCAAAAGGGGAACCGCTGGAGATGTTAATTCTATTGCTCATTTTCTTTGCTAATTTTCGTGATTTGTTTCCATAATTCAGGCTTCGCATGGCGAACCACTTCACCTATGACGATGATGGCCGGATTGCTTAAACCTTCTTTGGAAGCCATAGAGGCTAATTCAGATGCGGAAGAAATGCCAATCCGCTGGTTTTTCATGGTACCGTTTTGGATGATCGCAGCAGAAACATCGCCTTTGCCAAATCGAGCACATAATTGCGAAATTTCTTCTAATTTATTCATACCCATCAGGATCACTATGGTTGCAGTGGATTGCAAACCTAAAGCCAAATCTGCGGTTAAAGAGCCGTCAGATTTTGTACCTGTCATCACCCAAAAGCTCTCATTTACTCCACGAATCGTCAAAGGAATTTCCGCTGCTCCAGGTGCTGCATAGGAAGACGAAATACCCGGAACGTAATCCGTTAATAAACCGAAGCTGCGGGCATATTCAATTTCTTCTTGACCGCGACCAAAAACAAATGGATCACCCCCTTTTAATCGTACCACATGGCCTAAAGCATAGGCTTTTTCTACGATCAAGGTATTAATCGCGTCTTGTGAATGGCTAGAACCTGCTCGCTTACCTACATAGATTTGCTCGGCTGAATGTGAACAGTGTTCCAATAAAATTGGGTCTACTAATGCATCGTATAAAACTACTTGAGCAGACGCAATCGCCTTAATGGCCTTCAAAGTAATCAACTCCGGATCACCTGGGCCAGCACCCACCACCGTTAATTTCGGGTGTGGTTCTAATTTTCTGAAATGGCTTAAATGCTTCATAGGATTAAGAACGGATGGCTTTAGCGGATTGTAAAAAGGCGTGAGCTTGTGCAGTATAGCTAGCAGCGAATTCGGCTGACGGCTCGTTTTGGTTAATCTGCAACACTAATTCAGCGAATGAGGCTGCATCGACCGCAAACTCGCCTGTCGCTACGAAGTTCTCATCGAATTTCGTGATGACCGAATGTTGCGTTGGAACTGAAATCGATTTATCTAATAATAAGGCCTTCGCTGCAGAAATAAACACACTGTAGGCGTGGTAGATGGCATCCGCATAGCGTTTGTCTTCTAATGCCGCTGCTGTCCACTCGTATTTTTCGTCTGATTCAAAAAGTAGGGTAGCGACTAAGTCAATCACCACACCCGCACATTCACCCACACCGATTTCGGTAGCGAAGTTTTCTGTCGCGCCCCAGTCGATGAAATCATCATCTACTAAGGTGCTTAAATCCGCGATCGGCTTCAATAAATCGTAGAAATATTTCTCGCCTTGGCGATCGTAATAGCTGTGGAAGTATTCGTCTGCCTGAGCGTTTTCTTCGAAATTGTTCAACAAAGTACGTAATACTTGTGGGCCTCTTTTGGAAGGAACTTTGATTACTTTGTCCGCGATTTTTCCTTCGCCATTTCCTAAAGTGGCACCGCCTAATAAAACTTGCAATGCTGGTAAAACACGTTTGTCAGCTGCTTTTAATGACGAGCCGTGGAATCCAATCGATGCCATGCTGTGTTGTCCACAGGCATTCATGCAGCCTGAAATTTTGATTTTCATCGCGCTGTCATGAATCAAAGAAGGGAATTCTTCGGTGATGACTGCCTCTAATTTCGAAGTGATATTCGTTGAATCAGAGATTGCTAAATTACAGGTGTCTGTTCCCGGACAAGCCGTGATGTTAGCGATGGAGTTCGCTCCCGGAGCGGCCAAACCATGTGCATCTAATACGGAGTATACGTAGGCCAAATTCGCCGTAGGTACATATTTCAACATCAAACCTTGGTTAATCGTGATGCGAATGTCATCGCCGATATACCCTTTTAGCGCCTCGATTAAAGAGCGAGAGGTAGTGCTTGAAATATTCCCATTTAGGATACGCACATAAACTGCGTGGAATCCTTTTTGCTTTTGTTCAAAGGTGTTCGTCGCTAACCAAGTAGCGTAATCTTCAGTGGATGGATTCGCCAAATCAGCCATCAAAGTAGGCGGCGTAACTTCCCAAGCCGAAGCCGATGGAATTTCGAAAGAATGATTTTTCAATGCTTTCGATTCCGCCTTCACTAAATCCATAAAGGCCTCAAAACCGATTTTTTGGATCAAGAATTTCATGCGGGCTTTGTGGCGGGAATTACGTTCGCCGTGGCGATCGAAAACACGCAAAATAGCCTCGATGAATGGAATTACTTTATTTTCTGCTAGGAATTCGTATGCTACGTGAGCTAACATTGGTTGTGCGCCTAAGCCACCACCCACGACTACTTTGAAGCCGCGCTCGCCGTTCACGATTTTCGGGATGAAACCCACATCGTGTAAATAGGCTAAAGACGTATCTTCGTCCGTATTCGAGAATGACATCTTGATTTTACGTCCCATTTCTTGGCAGATCGGGTTACGCAAAAAGTAGCGGAATGCTGCGTCTGCGTGTGGGCTGACGTCGAATAATTCCTTCGGATCGATGCCGGAAGTAGGGGAGGCCGTGATGTTACGGACCGTGTTTCCACATGCTTCGCGTAAAGTGATATCGTCTTCTTCTAATTTAGCCCAAAGTTCCGGTGTGCGGTCCAGCGAAACATAGTGAATCTGGATGTCTTGGCGCGTTGTTAAGTGCAAATTACCGGTTGAATATTCGTCTGAAATGTCCGAAATCCGCTTCCATTGGTGGAATTGAATCTTGCCATAAGGCAATTTAATGCGGATCATCTGCACCCCTTGTTGGCGTTGTCCATAGACACCGCGCGCAAGGCGAAGACTTCTGAATTTCTCCTCGTGAATCTCGCCAGCCTTGAATTGAGCGATTTTTTTCGCTAAATCCAGGATGTCTTTTTCAACTACCGGGTTTTCTATCTCAGAGCGGAAACTTTGCATAATT
>JBEBBJ010000102.1:0-7546 GCA_041158445.1 Bacteroidota bacterium | reverse complement strand
AGGGTTTTTTATATTTTCACACTGTTCTCCTTTTTCCAAAAAGTAGACATAATACTCTTGATTCCGATCTGCTAATTGCTGAATATCTGGCTTGCCTAGTATATCTTCCAAATCATTCGAGCTAACTCCCTTCCACGTCATTTTATGCGTTTTCAGCCAGTCGATTTGTTTTTCCCTCGTACCACTACAAGCGCCTCGATCTTTTTTAAACGCTTCCACATCGAATCCGCTTAAATCCGGTTGATTCGTGCAGGAGGTGAATAGTACTAGCAGTAGGCCAAAGGTTGTCAGAATTCTCATGCGTTAAATTTAAGGAATTGTCGGTAAATTGCGACATAAATCCATCGCCGTGCACGTATTAATCTCCCCAGATAAGTTTAAAGGATCTCTATCCGCCTCTCAAGTCTGTGAGGCCTTAGAAAAGGGAATAAAGAAGCGTCGCCCCAAAACCATTTTCACTAAAATGCCCCTCGCTGACGGTGGCGAAGGAACTCTCGAAGTCATTCAGCAATTACATGGCGGCACATGGATCACAGTAGACACCTTTGACCCCTTAATGCGCCCCATTCAAGCGGACTATTTGTATTTAGCGGACCAAAAAACCGCCTACATCGAAATGGCCCGCGCCTCTGGCCTCGCCCTTTTAAATGCTAAAGAGCGCAACCCCTTAAAAACATCCACCTTCGGAACCGGAATCCTCATTGCGGACGCCTTACACCGCGGCGCCTCACAAATTATCCTAACCATTGGTGGCTCCGCTACTAACGATGCCGGCATCGGTATGGCTGCAGCCCTCGGTTGGAAATTTTTAGATGCAAAAGGCCTCGAATTAGCCCCAACAGGCGAAAATTTGATTCAAATCGCTTCGATTAGCTCAGTGGATCTCGCTCCTTGCGCTTTCACCGTTGTTACTGATGTAGCCAATCCACTCGCAGGACCTACTGGTGCAGCTCACGTTTTTGCAGCTCAAAAAGGAGCGAGCGCTACAGCAATTAAACAATTAGATAAAGGTCTAAATAATATCGCTTCTTTCTTCGGTTCTCTTGCTTTTGAACCTGGTGCAGGCGCAGCAGGTGGCCTCGGAGCCGGCGCTCTTTATTTCCTTAAGGCAAAAATTGTCTCTGGTTCCAGCTGGGTGATGGACAAAGTCCACTTCAACCGCGCTCTCCTAAAAGTAGACTTCATAATCACCGGCGAAGGAAAGATCGACTCTTCCACCTGGGATGGTAAAGTTGTCTCGGAAGTCGTAAAACGCTGCGACAAAGTCTTCAAACAAACCATCCTAGTCTCAGGCGCCTTTGAAAGTTCAGCAAATTTTCCGCTTTTCCTGGATGAGAATGATGTAATAACCATATCCTCCCGTGCAAAAAATGCAGATGATTCAGTAGCTCGAGCTGCTGAGATTCTTGAGCAGATTGGGGAGGAAATAGCGTTAAAGTATTTGAATTAGGATTTTTGATTGCAGGGTTAAAATTTCATCTTAAATATTTCTCAACATAGATTATAAGCAAACTCTAAGTGATTGTATTTCTAAAGAAAGAAATGTAAAAGACAATTCCAATAAAGGGGAAAAACGAAATAAAAAGAATTAAAATCGTTTTTTGGAAGGTAGAGAATTGATTGCTGAGGCAAATTTGTTTTAGTATTCTAACCACTAGTAAAAGGTATACAAATAAAATAATGCCAATTGTTATTCTAAATAACATTGAGTTTATAGGTGATATTAGGTCCATATTAGTCGTTTGTTGTGCATTTAAATGTAGATATTGTTACACATCCAATAGACTCATAGAAACACGATGTGCTGGTTCCTAGTAATTTACAATCATACCTCTTGATTCCTTCGCCTGCCCCACCTCTAACTTCTAGTTCATCGTCAATTGATTGTTCTCTGGTGTAGCCCCATCCAAGTGTGTAACCATAATAAGATCTATTGATCGGGGTCTCGTTTTCTGTGTGACTCTTTGAAATAGTAGTAGAGTACGGGTTTGAAATTCTGATTTCATCATAATAGTTTAAAAGGACGAGTGCCATTAGTCTCTCATTTTCGTTTAATTGAACATTTTGAGTTAAATTTTTTCGGATTTCATTGTACACAAGTGTGAAAGAATTAGTTGCTTTGTCAATTTCAAGACTAGCCCTAATACCCGAGTAATTGAATGTAGTTTCAATTGTATATTTTCTTGCGGCATTCTTTTTGAAGAGAAGAAGTGAGTTATTCAAATCTATATTTTCACCATTAATTATATTATTTTGACCTTCGACATTAAAATATATTTCATTTGATTTTGATTGTCTTACTCTTGTTAATTTTTGTAATCCCAACAGATGACTTATTTGTGAAACGTCTGTTTTTATAGAGTTGAATGATATCTCATCCTGTTTTATTAAAGAATCTGGGAAAGAGGGTTCTAATGAGTTGTTTGAAATACATCCCAATAAAGTAATAATTAGAATTAATGAGGTAATTGATATTGCTGTATTTTGAATATAATAATCTCTTAGATTGCTCATAACATACAATTTACTATCTATCCCTACTCTTGTCTGGTTTTTCGGGTTGCACCATCGAATCAAACTGAATGAAGCTAACCTATTGGGGGTTGATGTAATTCAATAGGTAAAAAAATAAATGAGGGGGGAACAGATGGCGGCCTAATCGATTGCTTAGGCCGAGGTAAATGTAAGGTTCTTTATTTGATAAACAACTGTATCAGAGAGAGGCCATTTAAATTATCAAGAAACTGATAATTTAAGACTGAATGAAGTTTCAATTTGAACGGCATCGACGAACTATTTTAACAATTAATATAACGACTATAGCACAGATTATCCGAACTAGTATACCTGCGAAAATGGAGTCAAAAGGGGATACTATTGCCATAAATTAGTTCTTTTTTGTTCCAAGCGCGTTCCCAAACGCACCTTTCCCCTCCAAATTTTGAATGGCTCTGTTTTGTTCAGGAGTTCGTTCTATGACGGTATTTCTATTCCAATATTCAGGGTCATAAGCGAACTTTTTAATGACTTCCCTATCATTTCCACCTGTATTCGCTTTTTCATAGTTCATCGTAGTTGCTTGGGTACTCGTCTCATAGAGATAAGTCAAGGAGGAAACGTGAATGGGTAGGATTTCTTTTTTTAAATGGTAATCCACACGGTATTGTACTTTCAGGTATTCTATCGATCGGCCACCGGCTAAATCTTTAAAGCTTATTTCAAATTCATATTTTGGGTTGACCATTTTCATAACCCAAAGCGGATGTTTGTTCTTCATTTTCAATCCTAAATCGGAGTGGGTGATAAAGGTAATTTTCAAAATATCATAAGTGTCGGTGTCGATAAAAACCGTTCCATATTTAGAGTTTGCCTCTGCGGGTAACTTATGTGTAAAGCGAATTTCTGCTATTTCTCGCTCACCCTCTTTTCGTAGGTTCGCTACGCTGTAGTTGTATAGATCACTTCCTGTTAGGCTAATGACTGCGTGCTTGTTCGTATCGAGGTCGATGAGTCCATAGGCTTTGGTAAAATAAGAGAAGTCTTCAAATTTATAGACGGCTTCCTGAGCCGCATATCGACCCTTTAGTACGGCAGTTCCTTCTAAACGGCTATTACTTGATTTAGTCGCATAGATGATTTCCTGCCACTCGCTGGTTTGTTGATTTATTTGTGTGCTTTGTCTGTAAATAGCCTTGCCGTAAAACTTTAGTGAAAAATTCTGCATTAGTTTTTGGGCAGCATGAGAGACTAATTCTCTAGCATAATTCCCCACGCGAACTTCGGGTAGTAATATGGGGGTGGCTTTTAGCCGAATGATATGATCACCACTTTCTTCTAGGTTGAATATTGATTTTCCATAGGAAAGATGGGAGATGATTAATTCAGCAGGAAGCTCGTTTACTGGAATGGAGAAATCGCCCATCTCGTTTGACAGGGTGCTTCTATTTTCTTTCGTACTGATGCTAGCAAAAGGGATTTTATCGCCTGTTTCGGCATCGACAATTTGACCTTTTAGGGAGATTTGTGCCGAACTAGTTAGATAGCTTAGGAGCAGAAGAAGGAGAGTATAGCTATATTTTTTCATGTACATCTTTATAAAGGAGATAAGAAAAATTAAATGAAGGGGAGCCTGGGCCCCCCTCTCATTCAATTACTCAAATTGGACACTAGCTGATGCCGAAACGGTGGTGCCAGTTTGACTCGTCGTAGCACTAGTGGATAGTGTCCACTTGTTCTCAAGACGCTCTTCTAATTCTTCCACTTCGAATAGCGCAATTAATTCTGGGGTAATGTTGTTTTTTACAGGTTTCATAATGGGTAGTATTAATGGTTAGAGGGTCTGATGAATCCCAATTTTGCTGACCCTTTAAAGCAGGTTTTGGGAGGACTTTGTGATTACCTAAGCAGTGATTTAATTTGACTGATTAGAAATCGAATGGCGAGAATATAAAACAATAGGATATGAATGAGTTGAACATGTAGGTCTTGAATGTGTAGGTTTAATTGACCTACTTTTACGCCTATCTGGTAGAGTGAAAAAGGGAATCGGATGATCTCTTTTTGGTAGCTAATCAGCGTATAGCCGAGAATAAGTAAAATGAAAAAGGTATTCATAAAGCCGTAAGCAAAAAGTAAAATTTCGCGGCGACTCGCGTTTATTTTAAAGCTATTCTTTTGCCAAGAATGGAAGGAAGATCTTCGCATGACTTTGGATAAAACCTGTTTAGATTTAAGTAGTAGATTAGGGGTATTTGTTAGATCCGACAGTAACCAGTAGCCATCAAAGCGAACGAAAGGGTTAAACTCCCACAGCACAAAAACACTAATCGATAAGGAGGCGAACAAACAGACTGGGGAATGGGAAATTAGGTAAACAAGACTGAGAATTACCGCATACAAAACCTCCGCAAAAATACCCCCTAAGTTGGCAATAATTCGTTGCTGTTTGGTACCCATCCAAATGTTCGTTATTTCAGCATACATGACAGGCAGTATGAAATAAAATCCAAATCCGATGCCACCCGGCTTTAACTTAAATTTAGCGCAGGCAGCAATGTGACCCAATTCGTGGATGAGCATGGTAGGGTAAATCAAAGCCATCAAGTTCAAGTAATTTGCTTGGTTTATAGAAGGAGATTCGAAGCCTATTGCCATTCCGAGTAAGAATAAAATCATTGCACCCGCGGAAAACCAAAATACCAATGGCTTGAAAAAGGGCTTAAGAGGAATAGACAAGAAACTGGCTATGCGCGCGCTCAGCAATGGAATTTTTAGTTTTAAATAGAATAATTTGATATCCCCCTAACTTTTCATCCACTAATTCCCGAAAAGATTGCATCGAGATTGTTTGATTAAATGACTGATTAAACACTTTATGTGCTACTTCTAAACTTGTCGCAGCGGAAAGAATTTTGACTAATTCCGTGGTAGCTCGATTGATTAACAAATGCCGATTTTCATCGATTTGCAAAACGGAATTTGTTTCGTCAAAAGGCCTGATTTGTATGTTCTCTTTTACTAGCATGATACCGTGGATTTTGTCAATTGATGTAAGGTATTTAACACTGTGCTTGTAGTAAATAGTCGGTTGTGATCGTCGACAATACAATTCACGCCAAAGG
The DNA here is from genome assembly GCA_041158445.1 of Bacteroidota bacterium. Lineage (GTDB taxonomy): Bacteria > Bacteroidota > Bacteroidia > Cytophagales > Spirosomataceae > Aquirufa. The sequence goes on along the minus strand of JBEBBJ010000102.1, from coordinate 1,925 downwards.
AGCTTTTTCTCCATCGCTTAACAGTGCTTGGATCCAGAATATCGGTTGCCGGAATTCGAAGGATTCGGGATGTTAGCCAGCTGCCATCTGTCATCTGATTTTTTAAGAGCCAGCCCACTCCTTTTGTAATCGATTTATCGAATGCATTGCCATCATAGGCATGTAAGGCTTTAATCGCTAAAGCGGTATAAAAAGCACTGGGTTCCTGCGTTGCTGGATTAGACCAAAAGCCACTCGTTTCTTGTTCATTCGCTAGCCAAAGCGCCGGCGTTTCACAACGACTTTTTAATTCGGGATGATGCGCTAAGGCTTGAATCGCAAAAGAGGTCGCATACACATCGCTTGTCCACCAATAGGAACTCCAATGGGTTTTATTTTCCAGTAGTGAAGCTAGGTGTAGACAACTTATCTCAAAGTCTAATCTAAGCGATGGATTGCCCGCTAAAACATAGGTGGCCGCTGCACTAACACAGGCATGTGAGTTTGTCCAACCTTCCACTGAAGCAAAAGCTGGTAAATCTAATTTCTTCCGCAAAGCTATTGGATCTCGGTAGGTCACCCATCCGCCATCTGCATTCATAAAGGCAAGCCAATCCCGCTGTGATAGGTCAGATGCATAGCCCATTTTTTGTTGAAAACCCACGAGAAAACTACTCGAGTCTCCGTCTTGAATCATCGCCTCATTGAAAGCGTTGGAGGCACTTGAAATCGCCTTTTGTAGCACCAGTTTTAACAAGGGATTCGAGTTATCAATCTCTGCTAATTGCATTCCTATGTAGGCGCTTGTCCAGCTGGTGCTTTGGCCAGCGGAGGTCATAAAATCTGTCCATTCAGTTGAATTGTTGATGTTCTTCTCTAAGTAGCTAAGGGCATTTTCTAGCGAGTTATCGAGGGAATTAAGCTTCAAAATGGAGAAGCTTTTTTGGGACTTGATTTCTGTTTTCAGGAATAGGTCATCTACTTCTTGGAGGTGTGATTGACAGCTACTGATTTGTTTCTGGAGGAAGCTAGCAAAAGAAGAAAGACCTGCCGAAGAAGCGATAAGAGCACTTTTTTCAAAATGTTCAATCGCTAAACCGAGGTTTTTTTGTGCAATGCCGGACACATATAAATAGGTGTGAAGTAGGGCTGGATCCTGTGTTACGATCCCGTTTTGCTTCAAGTAAAATTGCGTTAAAGACATCGGATAGGTCCATTGGCCTTCTTTGAAATCTAGTTTAAAATCGTCGATATCATCCATGTACTGTAGACCGATGTGGAGCTCGGAAATGCAGTCGATTAATTCATCTCGCCTACAGGTGGAATCGGCTAAACAGACAAGGGAATCTACGGCAGCAAGGCTCATGGCAGATTTCCCAATCGCTGTTTCTTGGAAAAGCTCTGGCGTCATTTCCTCCTTTTTATGAGAACCCTTTTTCTCCGATATAACAGAGTTAAAATACCTCGATTTCAAGGTACTAAACTGCTCCCAAAACGGACTGCCCTCTGGATACAAGGCAGCAAGCCCGCGCATGGCTTTTTCATAGAATTCAAAGCTTAATCGCATTTCACCAAGAGAGAAATGCGAGGTATCAATCAACTGATCAAAGCTCAACAGAAATCGGAAATAGAGGTAACTGCTTAAAGAAAGCGACTCCAATTGGGCAGCACTTATTTCTGGAAAGGCCGGAGCGAGGTAGCTTATTAAATGAAGATATAAGTGGTGCTCAGACAGCATTTTGGGGTCTAAAAGCGCCTCTTTTTCAGCGCTAGGAATCGACAATGTTCCTATGTAGTTGTGATAAAACGACATACCTTATTATTCTAGTGGTTAGCAATAGCGTGATCGCCCTAAAAAAGGGGAAAACAGGGAATAAATGAGGGGGGAACAGATGTGCCTTTTGATGATTAAGGCCGGGGTAAATGTAGGATTGTTTTTTGGAAAA
>JBEBBJ010000101.1:0-5462 GCA_041158445.1 Bacteroidota bacterium | reverse complement strand
TTCGTGTTTCCAGATACCAGGGTCACTTTAAAATCCGTATTTCGAGCATTTCCATTCAAGATAAATGACCCCACATTCCATTTCGAGCTAAGCGGATAACTTAAGCTTAATTCGCGGCCAAAGAAACTCGTTACCTTATAATCTTCTGTCATTTGAAAAGCAGGCATGTGAATACCTGCGGTAGCCTTAAATTTCTTATCAATAAATCGATAACGCGTAAATAGAACAACCGTCGTGGGTGTCAAACTCTGTACACGCATCATGTACATCATCGCACCTGTCAATCTTCTTTTCGGATTAGTGCTGGCGTTAACGATAATATTAGGCTCTTTCGAGGTGAATGCGGGAATAAAAGAGAAGCCACCCGTACTCATTTCGATGCTACCCGTTTGGGCTTTAAGCGAGATAGATACTAGAATGAATAGGCAGATGGTTACTAATTGTTTCATTTTGATACATTAAATAATAAGGCGGTGCAAAGGTAGTATTTTCTTTCTGAAAACATCCTATGGCCTTTTAAGTTATTAAGGTATGCCAAAGTCCCCTATCAACATTGTCTGGTTTAAACGTGATCTCCGATTTACGGATCACGAACCTTTGTATCGGGCCTTGGACACTGGAATTCCCACCCTTTTAATCTATTTTTTCGAGCCCTCCCTCATCGCTTTCCCGGATAGCGATGTGCGTCACTGGCGTTTTGTGCATGAATCTTTAGTGGAAATGCAGGGCAGGCTGGAGGACCGAAATGGCCAGCTGTATTTGTTCCATTCCGAGGTCCTTCCCGTATTCCAGGCACTCGCATCCACCTACGATATCCAGACCCTTTATTCCCACGAAGAAATAGGGAATGGGCTGAGTTTTCAGCGGGATAAGGACGTGGCAGCATTCTGCGTGAGTAACGGAATTGTCTGGAAAGAGATCCCTACAAATGGGGTTATCCGCCGATTAAAATCCCGGAAAACCTGGCAACAACGATGGGAAGCAACGATGCGGAGTGAACCCTTTTTCCAACGAGAGGATGATTGGAATTTACTGACATTGCCTACTGATTTATATGCCGCTCACAAGGGTCCTGAATTGCCATCGGCATTTCGTACACGCAATCCCATCTTCCAGGAAGGCGGAGAATATTGGGGCTGGAAATACTTGAAAAGTTTCATTGAAACACGACATGTGGGGTATAGTTCATTGATCAGCAAACCAGAAGCAAGTCGAAAAGCTTGCAGTCGGATTTCTCCCTACCTAGCCTACGGAAATATCAGCATGCGGATGGCGCACACGTTTACGATGCAGCATTATAAAACGGCTAGGAACAAGCGTTCTCTTCAAAATTTCGTGTCGAGACTGCATTGGCAAAGTCACTTTATACAAAAGTTCGAAGATGAATCTCGTATGGAGTTTGAACCCGTAAATAAGGCTTACCAAAGTTTGGAAAAACCGCGGGATCCCGCATTAATCGAAGCCTGGCAAACGGGAAACACGGGTGTGCCTTTAGTGGATGCTTGCATGCGTTGCGTGGTCGCGACGGGTTATTTAAACTTCCGGATGCGCGCGATGGTGGTTTCGTTTTTTGTCTTTAACCTTTGGCAAGATTGGCGGGATTTAGCGCACTTTTTAGCACGGCAATTTCTCGACTATGAACCCGGTATTCACTATCCACAAATCCAGATGCAAGCCGGTGTGACGGGCATAAATACCATCCGCATTTATAACCCGGTGAAGAATTCCTATGCACATGACCCGGATGGTGTTTTTATCAAAAAATGGCTGCCGGAATTAGCGGCGGTTCCTGCCACCTTGATCCATGAACCATGGAAATTGAGCGACATGGAACAGACTTTATATGGGGTAAAAATAGGCGTGGATTATCCTGCCCCTGTGGTTGATTTAAGTGCGACACGCAAGACGGCGTCGGATCAAGTTTGGGCAATGCGTAAAACACGCACGGCAAGAAAAGAAAGTAGTCGTATCCTCCAAAAACACGTGAACAAATGAGCGCATTTCTGATTTTCCCGCACCAACTTTTCGAGGAAACTTTAGCTCAGGAAGCTGATGTATTTTACCTCATCGAGTCCGATTTGTTTTTTAGGCAATATGCCTTTCACAAGCAGAAACTGATTTTCCACCGAGCAAGCATGCGCGCTTTTGCAGATCGACTTCGTGAGGCGGGAAAAGTCATAGAGTATATAGATTCACAAGATTCCCGTTCTGCAGAAGTGGCATTAGCGGCATCTATAAAGGATGAAATTACCTTATTCGATCCGAATGATTATTTGCTAGAAAGGCGCTTGCGTAGGTTCGGCGATGTTCGTTTTTTACCTAGTCCTAATTTCCTAAATACGGACACCGCCTTATTAGGAAATCGCAAGCCTTATTACCAAACCGCCTTCTACACCCAACAGCGCAAAGACCGTGGCATCTTGTTAGAAGAAGACGGCAAACCGGCGGGAGGCCAATGGACCTACGACTCCGAAAACAGAAAGAAAATTCCAAAGAATACGGTCATTCCGGCTCCTTTTCCAGAGGCCGTTCCGAACACATACATTAGCGAAGCGATCGCCTATGTTTCACAGCATTTCCCAGATAACCCTGGGTCGAGTGACATGCCCTTTTCAGGCGCTTATTATCCCGTGACACACGCGGAGGCGCAAGCCGCATTAGAGTTATTTTTAAGGGAAAGGATGTATCTGTTCGGTGATTACGAAGATGCCATCAAGGCACAAGAAAAGACCTTATTTCATAGCATTTTAAGTCCGTTGATTAATGTGGGATTGCTCAATCCTGCTGATGTTGTGGCTCGTGTCGCGGCAAGCCAGGGCCCATTAAACAGCGTGGAAGGCTTTATTCGCCAAATCATCGGCTGGCGTGAATTTGTCCAATTACTCTATCGCAAAATAAGTGTGCAGCAACGTACCACAAATTATTGGGGATTCGCGAACGAAATGCCTGCTGCCTTTTATGACGGAACTACCGGTTTAGAACCCATTGATCAGACGATCCGCAAGCTATTAAAAACGGGCTATAATCACCACATCGAACGCTTGATGGTGCTGGGGAATTTCATGTTATTATGCGAGATAAAACCGGATGCGGTCTATCGCTGGTTCATGGAAATGTACATCGACGCCTATGATTGGGTGATGGTACCTAACGTCTATGGCATGTCGCAATTCAGCGATGGTGGATTGATGACGACGAAACCCTATATCTGTGGGTCGAATTACATCTTGAAAATGAGTGACTATCCGAAGGGCGAATGGCAGGAGATTTGGGATGGTTTGTTTTGGCGATTCTTAGATAAACAGCGGGAGACATTCCGCAAAAATCCGCGCTGGGCGATGCTGATCAGTACCTGGGACAAGATGCCTTTGGAAAAAAAGGAAACGCATTTAAACAACGCTGAAACCTTTCTAGCTCAGCTTTTTGCTTAATTTATTCCAAAAAGAAAAGAAGCTGTTGAACTCTCCTAAAAGTCCGGGAGCGAGCGTCGGATGTGCTTCGCGCACCCCTTGAAAATGGGAATTGATAGGGTGGTTACGGAAAATGGCCTTCAAATTAAGCGACGCATATTCACCGTAATAAATCTGAATTCCTGGTATGTTTTCAGCGAGTGAAAGGATAAACTCCATCGTCCGCGGAGACAAGGGATGCTTCGCAAAATGACTCGGTTCTAAGACTAAAATTCGGTTGCCTTCTTCGCCTTCATGGAAAGTAGGATCGAGGGTATAATGAGTATACACAAAAGTGGGAATATCTTCCTGAAGCTCGAGTGCTTTCGTCACGGGAGGAGTGAAAATAAGATCTGCTTTCGCTGATTTCCTCAATTCCTCAGGCACCTGAAGCAAAGGCAATTCCTCGTACGTACAATCCAAAAAAGTTCCCTGCTGGCTACTGCCCGTGTATTTATTGATGTTTTCTTGGTTCACATAATATAGCTTGTTGCTAAAAGTGCCCGCGCACCATTGCCAGCTCAAGGCATTACTCGCTAAATCCCCATCCAATAAATGGTAATACAACCAGGCCGCAGGTTCTGACCAATGGTATTTCCCCACATTGCAGGTGATGGCCGCCAAGTACATACGCAGGTGATTATGCAGATAACCGCGTTGCGGAAATGTGGCCAAGAAGGTATCCAACGATCGAATCCCGGTCTCCGAAGTTAATACCGCTTCCGGAATTCCCTTATTCAAAACTCCCTCTTGTGGATGGCGAATGTCTGTAAAAATTCCATCGCCTTTCTGAAACCAGGTACGGGTATAAAACTCGCGCCAAGCTAATTCTTGTATGAATTTTTCCGCCTGTTCCATGCCAATGCCGCGGTCTTTTAGTCGAGCTACGACTTGGGGTACTGTGATAAATCCGCGGGATAAATAGGGAGAAAGGTAGGAAACTCCACCGTTCAGAAAATTACGGGAGCGGGCATAATGTGCGGGATCGAATGCATCGATCCTAGCATAAACAGCTTCAAGTGTCGTTGGGAATTCCACTAGCGTTTACTGATTTTATTCAGGCTGATACTACGCTGCAAGGTGCATTTGAACCGGGGGTCTACCGCTACTCGCTTTTGCAAATGTTTCGTTCCGCGACCCGTCATGCGCTTGCGCCACATGCGGAAACTGGACTCCTTGCTGTTTAAACGCATGAAATCAATGACCTCTTTTTCTTTCAGCCCAAACTGAAATTCAATCGCCTCAAAAGGCGTGCGATCTTCCCACGCCATTTGGATGATGCGGTCGATGTCCTCGTCAGTAAACTTATTTGCTACGTCTGCACTTTTCACCACAGTAGATGATTTGATCCCAATTCTTCTCCCATTTCTTGCGCCAGGCGAAAGGGCGGTTGCATACGGGACAGGTTTTGGAAGGTAAATGTTGTTTCTTAACGCCTTGCATAAAAAAAGGGCTTGCCTACAAAGACAAACCCTTTTCATCTAAAAATGTTTCGACTAGAACAACTTCTCTGCTGGAGGAGTCGCGCCTGCCATACGAATGTAAACCGTAGTTTGACCGCGGTGGTGTGTTTGGTGCTCGAAAGCCTTATCAATCACTTGGCCACGCGTTACGTCGAAGCGATTGAATAATTTAATCACCTCTGCCCATTTCGCATCTGGGTAATTTTTGATGGCATTGATCGCAAAATCATAAGAAGCTAATACTTTCTCCGTTACGCCTGCTTTTGATACATCATTTGATTTTTCCAAATCTTTTACCGTAGGCGCCACTTCCGTAGCAGTTCCTACAATACCATAATTAGCGTCAGCAATGTGAAGCATTTGACCTGCGAAAGAACGCATTTCTTTCGTCGGTTTTAACGCATATCCTGATTCAGGCATCGCATCTAAATATTCTTTCGTGTAAGCACGTGCGCGCTCCCAGTCTTTCAAAATATTCTCTTTAGGAGTTTGTGCTGTTAAGCTAGTGGCCATCGCTAGAATGGCGAAAAAGGTGAATAATTTTTTCATG
>JBEBBJ010000100.1:0-8583 GCA_041158445.1 Bacteroidota bacterium | reverse complement strand
TGACTATTTGAATGCAAAAGTGGATTCGATGGCGAAATTAGCGATCGCGGTGAAGGGTGCTCCGGGTGTGGTGGTGTTGATTGCCAAAGAAGGGAAGGTCATTTACCACAAAGCTTTTGGCAACCAGATCTACGAAACGACTGTTCCATTAAAGACGTCAGATATCTTCGATTTGGCTTCAATTACCAAAATTTCAACCTCCGTTCCGGCCCTTATGAAATGGCAGGATGAGGGTAAATTTTCCTTGAAAACGACGATGGGTCAACTGGTTCCCTCGTTTGCGAAATCAAATAAAACGGGACTTTTATACGAAGATGTGCTAACGCATCAGGCTCGTTTAAAGGCATGGATTCCGTTCTGGATGGACTACGTGGACAGCACGGATATGATTTTCCACAGCAAGAAATTCCAGCAAAAATTCACGCAAGATGACGTGAAATACAAATATGTGGAACGTTTCTTGAGCCCAGCATCTGGAGAGGCGCGTTTGAAGAAAAATATCACCGACCAAAAGTCCATGTGGAAAGAATACGTGGACATCACGAAAGATGTGACGCGTTGGAAACCTTTCACGCTTTCCTATGCGCAATCCGAGGAATATCCGACGCAAGTGGCGCCTAATTTATGGGCACACAAAACCATGAAAGAGCGGATTATGACGGCGATAAAGGAGAGTCCTTTGCGCGAGAAAAAGGAGTATGTGTATTCGGATTTATCTTACTATTTATTGCCTTCGGAATCGCCGCGCTTGACGGGAAAACCTTGGACAGATTTCTTATCGGATACGTTTTATAAGCCTTTAGGGGCGTCGACTTTAGCTTACCAAGCTGAAAAACATTTCCCTCTATCACGTATCGTGCCATCGGAATACGATTCTCTTTTCCGTAAGACTTTGATTCACGGTAAGGTGCATGACGAAGGTGCAGCTCTTTTAGATGGCATTTCGGGCCATGCAGGCTTATTTGGTAATGCGAATGACTTAGCGAAATTGATGCAGATGTACTTGCAAAAAGGATACTACGGCGGCCAGCAATTCATTCAGGAATCGACGATCAAGCAATGGACTTCGTATCCATTTAGTGCTGCAGAAAATGCGCGTCGCGGGGTTGGTTTTGACAAGGTGGATCGCAATAAAGCGGGTATTTCGGCGGCGGCTTCGGCGAGCGCTGAGAGTTTTGGGCATTCTGGATTTACAGGAACTTATACTTGGGTGGATCCAGCTCAGGATTTAGTGTATGTGTTTTTATCAAACCGAGTGTATCCGACGCGTAATAATTCCAAAATCTCAGACATGAATAGAAGTCATTTATCAAGCCATTAAAAAAGGAAACTAATATGCGCATATTAATCACGGGAGGTACGGGTTTTGTGGGGGCAGCTCTGAAGCAATTTTTGCTTACTCAGGGCCATGAGGTCGTGATTTTATCTCGCTCAGGCGGTGATTTCCAATGGGATGTTTCCTACGGTTACATCGACCCGGCAGCCTTTGAAGGGGTTGATGCGATTGTGCATTTAGCGGGGGCAGGGATTGCGGAGGAACGCTGGTCTGCTGCCCGTAAAAGAGAATTAGTGAATAGCCGCGTGCGTAGCACCGCGGTTTTATACCAGGCATTATCCACTATTCCTCATTCCATAAAAACGGTTATTTCTGCTTCTGCTATTGGCTTTTATGGGGCAGATACGGGTGAAGCGGAGTGTTTCGAAACCTCGCCGGTGGGACTTGATTTTTTAGCGGATTGTACCAAACAGTGGGAAGAGGCGGTAGACCAAATCGCCACGTTAGGTATTCGTCTCGCCAAAGTCCGCATCGGCTTAGTAATGGGTGCAGAGGGCGGTATTTTTCCCGTAATCTCGAAACCAATTCGTTGGGGTCTAGGCGCTAATCTAGGTTCCGGAAAGCAATGGCAATCCTGGATACATATTAACGACCTCTTGAGAATTTTTAACGAGTTATTGATAAATCCTGCCTTGTCTGGCGTCTATAATGGCGTGGCTCCTGAACCGATTCGGGCAGGTGAAATGAATAAACAAATTGCGTCCGCTTTGCGTAAACCCTTCTTTTTGCCTTCCATTCCTGGCTTTTTATTACGCCTCGTTTTAGGTGAAATGGCCTGTTTAGTGCTGGGCGGTAGCCGTGTGTCTTCGGCGAAAATAGAAAAAGACGCGACCTTTTCCTTTACCTTTGTTCGCTTCGAGGAAGCATTAAAAGAAATTCTACATGTCTAAAAAAATATTGATTTATTGCGGGTCTTCTAGAGGCCATAATCCGGTATATGCGGAGCAAGTGGTAAAATTAGCACAGGCTTTGCATGCCCATGGATGCCAGGTGATTTTTGGCGCTGGAAGCGTGGGATTGATGGGTGTTTTAGCCGATGAATTCTTGCGTTTAGGTGGTCACGCGATTGGAGTGATTCCTCAGTTTATGGAACCTTGGGAAGTGAAGCACAAGGGCTTGCCTGAATTACATGTGACGGATACGATGCACACGCGTAAGGCGTTGATGGCCGATATGGCTGATGGGGTAATTGCGATGCCGGGAGGTTTCGGGACTTTGGACGAATTATTCGAAATCCTTACCTGGAAGCAATTAGACTTACATGAGATGCCGGTTTCGGTGTTTAATATCAACGGCTATTTCGACCATCAATTGAAACAAATCCAACACATGGTGGATGAAGGTTTCTTGAAGCAACCGAATATGGATGCCTTGCAAGTGGAGTCTGATCCAGAGAAATTAGCGGATTGGATTATGGCCTATGAGCCGGAGAAAATGGAGAAAAAGTGGATTTACGTGGGATGAGAAAAACCTTGTTCTTCTTATTGATGTCTGTTTGTCTGATGGCACAGAAGACCCCAGAAAATTTGGGGTCAGCTGTGAATTCGGAGTATTCAGAATTAAATCCGGTGATTTCACCGGATGGAAGAACGCTGTATTTTGGACGTAAAAGTCATCCGGCTAATCGCTATGGGGTGAAAGGCTCAGAGACGATCTCGGGCTCACAGGATATTTGGTTCTCCGAAAAAGTAGGGGATACTTGGAGCACCGCTCGTCGTTTATCCGAAGTATTAAACCGCGATCAATACAATACCATTTTATCGATTTCCCCTGATAGCCAAACCATCCTCTTAAAAGGCGCTTACGTAAACGGCACCTATGAAACGCGGGGTTTCTCGATTTCCAATAAAACGACAGCCGGCTGGACGGTTCCCGTTAAATTAGAGATACCGGGTTATGAGCAAATGAGCAAAGGAAAAAACGAGTATGGGTATTTAACCATGGACGGGAAAGCTTTGCTACTCGCCTTCGCTCGCAAGAAAAACAGCGAAGACGATGATTTATATGTAAGCTTTTTTGAGGAGGGTCGCTGGACGCGTCCTTTGGATTTAGGCGAAACTATTAACACGAAATATTCAGAGACGACGCCATTCCTTTCCGCTGATGGAAAGACGCTTTATTTCTCTTCGGATCGTCCAGGTGGACAAGGAAGTCAAGATATTTACCTCACTCGTCGACTGGATGACACCTGGCAAAACTGGCGCAAGCCCCAAAACCTAGGCTCACCCATCAACACGGAAGAATACGACGCTTATTATTCTATCGCTGCGAAAGGGGATTATGCCTATTTCATGTCGGGGAAAGGCTCGCTAGGGAAGAAGGATATATTTCGATTGGCGATAGAGGCGCCTACGGCCGGCGATGCCGGCGGAGGCGCAGTCAATGAGTCGCCGGGAGGTCCCGGCTCAGTCAAAGAGTCAGGAGGGAAAATCGGCAATGCGCCTTCCGATGTCTCGACGGGGGACAGCCGACTAGGAAATTCATCCACTCGCTCGGTTACTTCGCAAGAATCCGATCCGGTGGTTTTATTATCGGGGACGGTGTTGAATCAGCAGACGGGAAAAGTGCCTGAGGACGCTTCGGTGACCTATGAGGATTTGTCTACGGGCAAGGTATTAGGCCAAGCAAAGCCAGATCCGAATACGGGTAAGTATAAATTAGTCTTGCCGTTTGGTAAGAATTACGGAATTACGGCGAAGGCCAAAGGTCTTATCCCTGCTTCCACGAACTTGGATTTAAGCACCATGAAGGGGCGCTATCTAGAATTAGATGACCGCGATCTGTCGATGGTTCCATTGGTGAAAGGAAACACGGCGACGATTAATAACCTCTTCTTCGATCTGGGGAAGGCCACATTGAAGCCGGAATCTGGACCTGAATTGAAACGTATTTTACAGGTGATGACGGAGAACAAGTCCTTGGTGATCGAGATTAGTGGTCATACGGATAATACCGGTTCAGATGAAATCAACGATAAATTATCTCTAGAGCGGGCAAATGCGGTGAAAGAGAACTTATTAAAAGGAGGGATCGATACGTCTCGAATTCGTACTAAAGGATACGGTAAGTCTAAACCGAAAGCGGATAACTCGACAGAGGAAGGTCGCCAAATCAACCGCCGCGTAGAAATTGAAATCTTATAATATGGAGCCCAAAAAGAATTGGAAATACGTGCCAGCACCGCCGGCCGCAGAGGTAGAGGCGTTAGGGGAGGCTTTGGGACTTAAGAACTCCTACTTTTTATCCTTACTAGTTTCTCGCGGAATCAAAACCTTCGAACAAGTGAAGGATTTTATGGTTCCAGAGGTCAATCAACTGCACGACCCTTTCCTGATGAAGGATATGGACAAAGCGGTAGAAAGACTCGGACTGGCACTTGAATCAGGGGAGAAAATCTTGATTTATGGTGATTATGATGTGGACGGAACCACTGCTGTTACGTTAGTCTATAGTTATCTAGCCGGTATTTTAGGAGCAGATTGCGACTATTACATTCCAGATCGCTATGCGGAAGGCTATGGCGTTTCTCAGGCGGGTATTCAATATGCGAAAGACAATAATTATACCTTAATCATCTCCCTCGACTGTGGAATCAAGGCACATGAACGCGTCGCCTGGTGCAACGAAAATGGAATTGATTTCATCATCTGTGATCACCACTTACCCGAAGCGACGATCCCAGATGCGGTCGCTGTTTTAGACCCGAAGCGCAAGGATTGCCCTTATCCATTCAAAGAATTAACGGGTGCCGGAGTAGGTTTCAAATTAATGATGGCCTTTGCCATCGCAAACGATTTAGAACTTGATCCACTGTGGGAGTCGATGGATTTATTAGCCTGCAGTATTGCGGCTGATATTGTGCCGATGAATGGGGAGAACCGGGTATTAGCCTTTTTTGGTCTAGCTAAATTAGGCTCAAACCCGTGCCCAGGTTTAGGGTATTTATTGAAGAAGGCGAAGAAAAAAGCGCCTATTCAGATTTCCGATATTGTCTTCTCTATCTCACCTATCATCAATGCGGCGGGTCGAATGGACCATGCGCATGGAGCCGTGAAATTGATGCTGGCTGCCGATGATCAAGAGGCGGAGGCTTTAGCGGAGGCAGTGATTCAGCAGAATCTGGATCGCAGAGTAGTGGAGAAGGAGATAGTGGGGCAGGCTTTGGCGATGTTTGAGGGGAATGATTTTCTACTCTCAGCGCGCAGTACGGTGTTATTTAATCCGGGCTGGCATAAAGGTGTGGTGGGTATAGTGGCGAGCAAGATCCAAGACCAATATTTCAGACCCACGATTATTTTAACGGAATCACACGGTCAATTAGTGGGATCGGCTCGTTCAGTTAGAGGATTTGATGTGCATCATGCTTTAGAAGAATGTGCTGATTTATTAGAGCAATTCGGGGGCCATACGCATGCGGCTGGGTTGCATCTGAAGCCGGAAAATTTACAGGCCTTTATTGAAAAGTTTGAGCGCATTGCGCAAGAAGGTTTAGCGAATATCTCGCCGAAAGCGGATTTGCCGGTAGACTTACAGATTCCTTTAGAGGCCTTGAGTTTGTCGTTTTATGACAAGCTATTAGTTCGTTTGTCTCCGTATGGGCCGGGAAATATGTTGCCCAATTTTGTTTCGGGGCCGGTTTTTGTGACCAAAAGTCCTTTCGTGATGAAAGAGGAGCACTTGAAAATCTATGTAGGATCGACGCCGGATGAGCGGGGATTAGAGGTCGTGGGATTTGGGATGAAGGCGGATTTTTATGATGGTTTATGCGCTGCTTATGAGCGTCGATTACCCATTAAACTAGTCTATCACCTGGAAGTAAATGAATATCTCGGGAATAGAACTTTGCAATTACGCGCCTTGGATTTTGCATCATTTAATTAAATAGTATAAATTTACCCATAACCAAAAAACTAGTGTATGAAAAAAGTACTCGATTTATTGCCTTCTGTTCTCGTAGGAGCCTTATTTCTTTTCGGAGGATTGAACTTCTTCTTTAACTTCGTAGCACAGCCACCTATCCCTGGTGATCCAGGTGTTTACATGGGAATCATGATGTCATCTGGCATGATGACGGTAGTAAAAGTATTAGAAGTAATCGGTGGAGCCTTGATCTTATTCCCAGGCAAGAGAGCCTTAGGCCTAACGATTTTAGCGCCTATTACGGTTAATATCTTATTATTTGAACTTTGCTTAGCGCACACACCTAGCGTAGGAGTTGCATTGACTGTTTTGTCAGCGATTATCGCTTACCAAGAAAAAGATAAATTCAAGGCTTTATTGTAATAAATAAGCCTTGAATCCTTCAAAGTCCGTCCCCATGGGGATGGACTTTTTTGTTTTATCTAAAAGCTCTGCTACGTAGGCAAGAATTTCGCGTAATGTGCCGTCGATAAGACGATTCCCGTCACATCACCCGGATATTCTGCTTTGTATTGTTGCAAGCCATCATATCCCACCGCCGTATGCGGACACATCACGTATCCAGTGCGGGCATACACGTCAGACATGATTTCCTGCGTTTTCTGATCGTTCGTAAAATAGCCCTTCACGGTTTCACGAACGTTTGACCATTCATCCCCCGCTAGCAAACGCATGCGGATGAAGTTGGATGGGCTACCTACGTCCATCGCATTCGATAGGGTTTCGACAGAAGCAACTGGGTTATATTCTCCAGAACGCAAATAATCGGCTACCGGGTGGTTTTCATTACATGACGCAACAAATGCCTGAACCGGTAAGCCCATTTTAAAGGCCATTAATCCAGCACTAAGATTGCCAAAATTCCCAGAGGGCACACTAAATACGATAGGGGCTGTTAATCCTTTCTTTTTCGCTTGCGCATAGGCCGCGAAATAGTAAAAGGACTGAGGAATTAAGCGGGAAATATTGATGGAATTCGCAGAAGCTAGATCGAAAGCCGAACGTAATTCGTCGTCGAGGAAAGCTTGCTTGACCAATCTTTGGCAATCATCAAAAGTGCCATCTATCTCTAGCGCAGTCACATTTCCACCCAAGGTCGTCAATTGCTTTTCCTGAATATCAGACACCTTTCCGGTCGGATATAAAATCGTCACGCTGATGCCCGGCGTATTGTAAAAGCCTTGCGCAACGGCTCCACCCGTGTCACCTGAAGTGGCCACTAAAATACGGATCTCGCGCTTTGACTTAAGTAGATAATGGGACATGATGGCCGCCATAAAACGCGCACCAAAGTCCTTAAAGGCCATCGATGGCCCATGAAACAATTCTAAAACCTCTACTCCCGGCTCCAAAGAAACGATAGGTGCCTCGAAGGTCATCGATTGGTCGATGATTTTCTTGATCTCGTCCGAACTCAAACTATCCCCCAGCAAATTCTCACAAACCGCGATCGCAATTTCTGGCAAGCTGCGGTCTTGGATTGTATCGAAAAACGAAGCCGGTAAAGGTTTAATGTCCGTAGGCATATACAAGCCATTGTCCGGGGGAAGACCGCGGAAAATAGCCTCTTCTAGGCTTACATTAGGGCTTTTGTGTTCGGTGCTATATAAAATCATACTAATCGTAGGGCATCTCCCTCTAGTTTTGGAAGGACAGAATACCGATCAAATTCAAGGCAAAATGCGATATCTTTTTCGATGCCTAGGCCGAGTAAACGATTCACGTGAGAGGAATTTTTTACTGCCGTTAATAGGTCATTCGAAGCTACATTATATTGTTTCCAGGCCATTAAAGCCGCATCATCCGCCACCTCATATTCGCCCGATAAGGCATCAATCAAGGCTCCGGCGAAAAGCGTGTCTTCTAAATTAGGTTTGCCTTTCCAACCTGCGCAAACGACTAAAGCGTTTCCATTCCACTCTTTTAAAGCGGAAGCAATTCGAGAAATATTCAAAAAGGCACCCACATACACCGCAGGAGCAGTGCTGGAACGACGAATGGCAACTGTACCGTTGGTCGTAGTCACGCAAATTTTCGCTCCCTTCACCTTCTCAACTTGATACGAAAAAGGAGAATTATCGAAGTCAAAACCTGCTGGTGTAATTCCATTGCGTTCTGCCGCTGTTAAATAACCTCGAGCGCCGTACTCTTTACAAAGTTCGACTTCTTCTACCGGCACAATCTCCGCAGCTCCGCTCGCAAAAGCGGTCACCATACAAGAGGTCGCTCTGAAAATATCCACCACAACCACCGCTACGGAGGATAAATCATATAAATGGATCAAGTCCGGCGATAAACAGACGTCGATTTTCTTCATTTTATAAGAA
>JBEBBJ010000099.1:0-5839 GCA_041158445.1 Bacteroidota bacterium | reverse complement strand
TTCTTTTATTGGAGTTCCACTCATAGCGACGTTACCTACGCGAAAGGCTTGGTTATTTATACGACTTCAACTTACAACCAAATATCCAATAATGATAAGGATGCAGGTCTTTCCGTTCGTTGTATTCGAGATTAACATGAGGTGGTTTATCTGGTTAATCCTACTATCTTTTACCGGATTTTGTCAAGGCAAAACAGTGGGCTTTCCCGATTTAAAACAGACTAACCAGAAAAAATTATCCATCGAAATGGTCATTTCTCGAATCAGAGAAACAAGACGAAGTGACGAAAAATTAGCTGAATTCAGTTTAGATCCAGATTGCCCTGCGAAGTTTAAACAAAAAATAAACGCCCACATTGAGTCTATAAGAACATTACAAATCGGAGAACTGTCTCCTGATTTCAAAGTAGACAAATTTCAATTAAGTCATTTTCATCCTGGGACAAAACAAATTTTAATCTTGTTTTATAGTCCATCTTGTTTCCACTGCACTGAATTATTAATTGATTTAATTCCCTACGTCAAGTCGCAAAAACTATCTGTTATTGCGCTGCAAATAGACAATGATACAAATCCCTGGGTTTTCCCCAACGATTGGATACTTATTAAGGCTACTGAAAAAATAAGGAAGGACTACGGAGTATTTTCAACTCCGAGTCTCTATATAATTGAAACTAAAAGCCATAAAATCAGCGGCCTGCCTGAAAATATGGAACAACTAAAAAGTATGAAGCCATTGTTCTAGAAAGAAAATGGATGAACGCATCCATTCATGTTTCTTTTTTGGGTAAATTACGAGTATGAAACATATAGTCCTATTCGCTTTAGGGATCTTCGTATTTTCATGCGGAAAAAAGGAAGAAACTAGTCTTCCTATAGTAGGTCCCATTACAGAATCAGTTTATGCCTCAGGTGTACTTAAAACGGCTGATCAATACCAAGCTTATGTCACCGTTAATGGGATAATTAGCCAGTTACTAGTAAAGGAAGGAGATTCTGTACAGGTAGGGACTCCATTAGTTGCCATCACTAACGAGTCACAACGTTTTGCTGCTGAAAATGCAAACATTGCGGCTAATTTCAATGATTTCTCCGCTAATTCCGGAAAATTAGATGAGGCAAAATTAGTCATTGAATCCGCTAAGAATAAATTCCGCGTGGACTCTTCTCTTTACTACCGCCAAAAAAATCTCTGGGATCAACAAATAGGAACGAAAGTAGATTTCGAATTGAAAGAATTAGCCTTCCAAACGTCTAAATCTAACTATTTGGCCGCTATTCAACGCTACAAAGAATTAAAGAGAAGTTTAGAATTCAGCTCTGCTCAATCAAAAAAGAGTTTACAGATTTCTAGAAATCAAGCCCAAGATTTCATTCTACGTTCAAAAACAAATGGAATCGTTTATAGTCTATTGAAAACGATTGGGGAAATCGTTAGTCCACAAACCCCTATTGCGGTGATTGGAAATTACCAGGACTTTGTTTTGGAACTGCAGGTAGATGAGAATGACATTTTACGTGTTCAAAATGGCCAAAAGGTTATTTTAACCTTAGATAGCTATAAGAATCAATCATTTGAGGCGAAAGTCACAAAAATCTCTGAGATTATGAATGAGCGTAGCAAGACATTCGTAGTTGAAGCAAAATTCACTAAGGCTCCCCCTAAACTATTCCCAAATATTACTTTTGAGGCTAATATTTTATTAAGCAAAAAAGAGAATGCAGTACTAATTCCTCGAAATTATTTAATACAAGACTCAATCGTAACCTTAGCATCGGGTGAAGAAAGAGTAGTGAAAGTGGGATTAAAGGATTTTCAAAAAGCAGAAATTCTATCTGGGTTAAAAGCCACCGATGAAATTGTAAAGCCTAAATAATGAAATTCAAACTCGTATATCAGGTCGCATTCTCGCTTTTGATTGCCCGGTGGAAGCAGACGTTAGTCGCGGCTATCGGTGTGACCATAAGTATAACGATGTTTGTCACAGTTCTTAGTTTCATGTCAGGATTAAATGACATGCTTGATGGTTTAATTACGAACAGAACAGCACACGTTCGAATCTATAAAGAGATTCAAATTTCGGAAAAACAGCCAGCAGATTTTGTGAATCAAAACGGTCATAACTTCGTTTCCTCCATTAAACCGAAGAATGAGTTACTAGGCATCAATAATAGTAAGGTCATCATTTCTTCTCTTCAAAAAGATGAGCGCGTTTTAGGGGTTGCTCCTAAAATAAGTGCTCAGGTTTTTTATAATGTGGGGGCGGTAGATTTGACGGGATCTATTTTTGGGGTTGACCCTGTGGAAGAAAATCGTCTTTTTAAATTTAGCGATTATGTTACCTCAGGGAACTATATAGACCTGAAGAATATCCCTAACAGTATCATTTTGGGAAAAGGCGTAGCCACTAAAATGATGGCTAATTTGGGCGATGTCATTCAAATCACCACAAGCAAGGGTGATCAAGTGGCACTAAGAGTGGTGGGGATTTTTCAATCTGGAATTCAGGATTTGGATAATGTCCAAAGTTATTGCTCGTTGTCTACCACCCAGAAAATTTTAGGCAAGCCCAGCAATTACATCACAGACATTCAAGTTAAATTAAAGGATATTCTTTGGGCGCCAGAGGTAGCCAAAGAGTATAAAAAGGTGTATGAATTAAATGCCGTTGATATACAAACCGCAAATTCACAATTCGAAACGGGAAGTTCGGTCAGAACGCTTATTTCTTATGCGGTGGGAATTACTTTGTTATTGGTTGCCGGATTTGGTATTTATAACATCCTGAATATGATGATCTATGAGAAAATGGATTCTATCGCCATCCTAAAAGCGGTAGGGTTTTCAGGAAAAGATGTCAATAAAATATTCATTTCAATTGCTTTAAGCATTGGTATTTTTGGTGGAGTGATGGGACTACTGCTCGGCTTTGGGTTAACCTCTATCATCGACCAGATTCCATTCAACACCGAATCATTACCTACGATCAAAACATACCCGATTAATTATAACCCTAAATTCTATTTAATAGGCGGGACTTTTGCCATCGTGACCACCTATTTTGCAGGATTCTTCCCATCACGTAAGGCTAGTGGTATTGACCCGGTCATCATCATTAGAGGAAAATAATATGAATAAGGTCGTATTAGAGGCAAAAGAGATATCGAAATACTTTCACGATCCCGTGACAGTGAAGATTTTAGATAAAGTTAGCTTCCAGCTAAATCAAAGTGAATTTGTATCTGTCATCGGTCGGTCAGGTTGTGGTAAATCAACCCTACTCTACATTCTATCAACCATGGATACGGATTACGAGGGAGATCTATTGATCGATGGAGAATCGATGCGTGACAAAAAAGAAGGAGAGCTAGCCATCGTCAGAAATGAAAAAATAGGTTTCGTATTTCAATTCCACTACTTATTAAACGAATTCTCGGTCCTAAAAAACGTTATGCTCCCTGGCTTGAAACTCGGGAAGTATTCAGAAAAAGAGATTGAGCACAGAGCATACGAAAAGCTGAAAATATTAGGGATTGAAAATGAAGCTTTAAAAGACCCGAATCAACTCTCAGGTGGACAAAAGCAGCGCGTTGCCATTGCAAGAGCACTCATCAATGATCCCTTATTAATTATGGGTGATGAACCCACTGGAAACTTGGATAAGAAAAACTCCGAAATCGTATTTAATATTTTCCAAGAGTTAGCCGAAGAGTATAAACAAACCTTATTAATCGTTACACACGATAATGAATTCGCGGCAAAAACGACTCGTATCATCGAGATGGAAGACGGCCATATCAAATAAAAAAAGGAGCAAAGGGTCAATAACCCTCGCTCCCTGCATTCATCTGTTCTATTATTATTTCTAGTGGTTAGGCGGTATCAGATTCGCTTAAACAATAATAGGGATTTAGTAGGGAGCCTGGAAATTAATTCCCATTTGTATGTTCCATTTTCGAAATACCGAACAAAGTGTTTGAAAAAACAGGCAAATCGCCACTATAGCTTGCTTTTTCTTTCTGCATAAGCAGAGGGGGACTCCCCCACTATTTCTTTGAAGTTGACGAAAAAAGTCGTTCTGGACTGGAAACCAGATTCAAAACCAATGGCTTCTAAGGTGTGCACTTTATCTTTCCCCGCATCGATCAATTCTTTTGCATACCGAATTCGCCAGCGCATGCGTTGCTCCAGAAAATTAGATTGCTGTGTTTTTCGAAAATAAAAATTAAAATGATGCACCGGAATATCTAAGGCTGACGAAAGTTGTGCGAGCGAAAAAGAAGTCTTCAAAAAGGGTTTGTATTCCTCTAAGTATAAATCCAATTTGGTTTCAATTTCAATTAATTTTTCAGGCGATAATTCATAATGAGGTATTTTCAATTTCGCTTCTCTTTCCTCAATAATATAGGGCTCATACAAGAATTCCGGAAAGTAGAAGACACTCAGCGAGAATACGAGGTAAGAACCCAAGCCTAGGTAATTCCAAGGGGTATTCCCTTGGTAGGTCAACTTATACTGCTCAAGATGGGGAACGATTAAAAAGAAATAGACCAAAAAGAGGACCAATAATACCTGAAGCGCGAGGAAACCTGGAATCCAAAAATGCAATATGAAATTTTTAGGCCTTTCAGGTCGATTAAGCAGGTATAATCGGGCACTGTAAAAAATATAGCCACTGCTTAAAATAAGTTTGACGTAAAAATGAAAACGAGTGGACAGAAGGAATCCGAATTGTTGCTTAACTAATTCATGTACATCAAATTTAACTAATTCAGCTACCTCTACTTTATGAGCGAAAGAGGTAAAAGCATAAGGTAACATATCTACTAATTGGATAGCAAAAGGGAGTAAATGCAACCAATCGTAACCCGAAAAATGTACTTTAACCTTTAACATCGCCCGGACATACAAGTAGGCCAAGGGATATAGTAAATAATAAAACGCGTCGAAATTACCTAGAAGAACGG
Source organism: Bacteroidota bacterium (assembly GCA_041158445.1). Classification (GTDB taxonomy): domain Bacteria; phylum Bacteroidota; class Bacteroidia; order Cytophagales; family Spirosomataceae; genus Aquirufa. The sequence continues at coordinate 871 of JBEBBJ010000099.1, read as the reverse complement.
CAACAACCTCTACATGCCATTCGATAAAAAGACAGTAATGCAATAAGGTAAATAAGCCAAAAAAGAGAAAATAGAAAAATAGGAATCGCTTCGGACTTTTGAAGAAAGCCCCAGTCGATTTAAAGAATAAAAGCAAGAGAATGAAAAAGCTCATGAACACCGCAAGCGTGTGCCCCAACTTATAAATTTCGTGCATTAAATGGTTAGGTATGAGTGGTTAAAGGTATTCTAACGAATGTACAAAAATACCCCCACAATCAATCAACCAGCCAAGTTTTTAATCAGTGGTATTTTACGTAAAATCCAGACAATTGAACCTGAAATTAAAAGACAGGCCAGAGCAGTCAATGGAACGGCAATGCTGGGATGAAGCATTTCACCGTAAATACCTACTTTGGCAAGATAAAACAACACAATGATATGGATTAGGTAGATACCATAACTGTGCGAACTCACCCAGTCCCGAAATGGCTTCAGGAAATTAATATCAAGGTTTTGATATTTAAAAGTCAAGAACACTCCTACCGTAGCAAGGACCACACTAGGGGAAAAATTCGCATACAACAAGCCATAAAACTTACCGCTAGCAGCCGTAAAGAAATAGGATCCCACCATGGTCCACAAAGTCCCCACAAGGAAAATCAACAAGGCTTTCCATTTAATGCCAGCGCTAAATTCTTTTGTACTTAAATAGTAACCAAGTACTAAATAACCCACATAACCCGTAAAATCAGTTAGAGCTACAGGCAATTTTAGATAAGGAAAATGGGGGTTATTAAACAAAATAGTCAGTCCCCAGACGCCTAAAAAATACTGAATATGAGACTCTGGAGCTGATCGAATCCAACGACCAATGATGGGAATAAATAAA
>JBEBBJ010000098.1:0-5643 GCA_041158445.1 Bacteroidota bacterium | reverse complement strand
TAAGTCAGACCAAAAGTTATGGCTAACCTCTTTACCACCCTCGCGTGGTAATCCACCTTTTAAATTATTCCATTGCTCCTGAAGCGCTAATACCGCTTTCGAAGCTTGGTTCCATTCGCTGATGTTCGCTGCTGAGAAGTTTGCATAGTGCTTCATCAAGTCACCGATCTCGCGTTTAACTTTCAGATTCTCCTCGAAAACTTGCTTTTGGGCATCATTGATAGCTCTTTTTTGTTCGAAAAGAACATCTAATGATTTCTTCACCCGCGTCCAAAGTGACTCGTTGTCATCTCTGTTCGCTGGTCCGATGTGCTTATATTCTTCGAATAGTTCTTCTGCCTCTTTTAATAATTTCTGCAAAGCACCACCTTTAGAAATCTCAGCAGCTAATGCTTCTAGTTTAGTGGCAATGGCTTCTTTGGCCTGTAAATTCTTCTTACGATCTAACTCTAATAGTTCGAAGAATATGCTTCTGTTACTGTAGAAACGATCCACTAAGGCATGATAACTTTGCCAAAGCGTCTGATTCATTGGTCCCTGCACACTGCCTAAACCTTTCCACTCTTCTTGTATCTTCTTGAAAGCCTTAAAGCTCGCATTCACGTGTGCCGGATCAGAATTGTCATCCGAATCCACCAAGGTTCTTAACTCGTTGATCAAACGCGTCTTTCCCTCTAATGCCTTCTCTCTCAATTTCTCCATGTTAGAGAAAAATGCGCTTCTTTCTGTGCGAATAAACGCTGAAATCGCATCAATTTGTTGTGAAGTTTCATCTCCTTTGAAAGAAAAACCTTCCTCAGAATCTTCGTTCCCAGCCTTAAATACTGCTAAAGCTTCAGCGCGTTCGCCTTGCTTAATGGCTTCCCAAACAGTTCTAACTTCTTTCGTCAATTCATCGACTTTTTTGAAATTCGCCGATGAGGCGCTCGCTTGAAGAATGGCTTTCAATTGCTCATAAAAAGCCAAAATGCTTTCCTTTGTTGCATTTGAAAGGTCTAAAACAGGGAATTCCACGGCCTTTTCCTCTACTACAGGGAAAACTACTTCCGCCGGAGCTGCTGCTTCAGCGGGAGCTGCTGTTTCGACAATAGCTTCTGTCGATGTTTCTTCTGGAGTAGGAGTGGTTTCCAATTCTTCTGCTGGATTCGTCTCTTCGGTGATCATAATCGTCGTTGTTTGCGTTTTAACTTAAAAGTTTTTCAAAAATACGCTCCATCGATACAGCATAACCAATTTTCTCTTTTAGGTCTGCTATAGAAATGCGCTCTTGGGTCATCGTGTTGCGATCGCGAACGGTCACGGTGTTGTCTTCCATGGTTTGGTAATCCACTACCACACAATACGGTGTTCCAATTAAATCTTGACGTGTATAACGCTTGCCTATGGCGCCACCATCGTCATATGTTGTATTAAAGGCAAATTTAATGCTGTTTGTGATCTCTTGTGCTTTCTCTGCAAGACCATCCTTCTTCACTAATGGAAGAACGGCCACTTTCACAGGAGCTAATGCCGGGTGGAAGTTTAAGAAAACACGTTGTTTTTCTTGATCTCCTTCGCCCACTGTCTCTTCTGTGTAGGCATTGCAAAGTATCGCTAAGAATAAACGATCGGCCCCTACGGACGTTTCAACGACATAAGGTATGTAATTTTCGTTAATCTCTGGGTCAAAATACTGTTGTTTCTTTCTCGATAAATCTTGGTGCGCTTTCAAGTCGAAATCCGTTCTCGAGTGGATTCCTTCCATTTCTTTAAAGCCAAAAGGGAACTTGTATTCGATATCCACCGCCGCATTTGCGTAGTGGGCTAATTTATCGTGATCGTGGAATTTCAATGAAGTAGCCGGAATACCTAATGCTAAGTGGAATTTCATACGCGTTTCTTTCCACTTCGAATACCATTCCATTTCCGTGCCAGGGCGAACAAAGAATTGCATCTCCATTTGTTCGAATTCGCGCATACGGAAGATGAAATTACGAGCTACGATCTCGTTACGGAAGGCTTTTCCGATTTGGGCAATCCCAAATGGGACCTTCATACGGCCCGTCTTTTGGACATTCAAGAAATTAACAAAAATCCCCTGAGCTGTCTCTGGACGTAAATAAATTAAACTCGCATCCTCAGAAACCGCCCCTACTTGGGTAGAGAACATCAAATTGAATTGACGTACCTCAGTCCAGTTAGCTGTGTTTGAAACAGGACACTTGATATTTTCATCGATAATGATCTGGCGAACTCCCTCTAAATCCCCTGCATCTAAGCATTTCGCCATCTTTTGTAATAAAGCCTTCGCTTCTGCCTCTTTTCCTTCCTCCTCTAATGCCGCGGCTCTTTCTTCTAATAAAGTATCCGCACGGTAACGTTTTTTAGAATCCTTATTATCAATCATCGGATCATTAAATGAATCCACGTGACCAGAGGCTTTCCATGTCAATGGATGCATAAAAATAGCCGCATCAAGACCTACCACGTTGTCATTCAACATCGTCATCGCCTTGTACCAAACTGTTTTTAAGTTATTCTTTAATTCGACACCGTTTTGACCGTAATCATATACCGCTTGCAAACCATCGTAAATTTCCGAGGACGGAAATACGAAACCATATTCTTTCGCGTGTGAAATAATATCCTTTAATGCTGAGGCGGTATCTTGTTTTTTATTTTCCATTAAATCTTAATAAATCAAATACATTAGATTGCAATTTACCGAAAAGAATGAAAGAATGAGGCTAGCAACGTGTTTTTTCTTAATTTTGGCCAGATTTACAAGGTAAAAACCAAGATATTGATGAAAAACGTTTCCTTCGCCTTAATTCAGCTATCCTGTAGCTCAAATGTTTCAGAAAACTGGCAAAAAACGCTTTCCTCTATTCGCGACGCTGCGAGTAAAGGTGCTCAAGTGATTTGCTTGCAGGAATTGTTCAAATCCGTCTATTTCTGTTACGAAGAAAAGCAGGATTTCTTCGCTTTGGCAGAGGCAATACCGGGTCCATCGACGGAAGAATTAGGGGCTTTGGCAGCTGAATTAAACGTTGTAATCGTCGCCTCTCTTTTCGAAAAGCGCGCTGCGGGTCTTTACCACAACACCACCGCGGTCATCGATGCAGACGGGAAATACCTTGGGAAATACCGTAAAATGCACATTCCAGACGATCCTGGCTATTACGAGAAATACTATTTCACTCCGGGAGATTTAGGATATCAAGTTTTCAATACGAAGTTTGCCAAAATCGGTGTGCTCATCTGCTGGGATCAATGGTATCCAGAAGCTGCCCGCTTAACGGCGCTTCAAGGTGCTGAAGTGTTAGTTTATCCGACAGCTATTGGTTGGGATTTAGAAGAAAAAGACGGAGAAATAAACCGCGAACAATACCAAGCTTGGCAAACCATCCAGCGCTCGCATTCAGTCGCAAATGGCGTTCCTGTTGTTTCGGTAAACCGTGTGGGAACAGAAAATGGCCAACAGTTTTGGGGAGGCAGCTTCGTTTCCAACGCCTTCGGTCGCGTCATCTTCCAAGCCTCTCACGATCAAGAAGAAATCGCTTTAGTCGATGTAAACGTCGATTCTAGTGAATACTACCGCAGAACCTGGCCTTTCTTTAGAGATAGAAGGATAGATTCTTATGGGGGGATAACGGAGAGGTTTATTGATTAGATAATAGATTATAGAGTAGAGAGTATAGATAAATACGGCTGAAAAAAATAGTTATTCTCTATTATCTCTACTCTCTACTCTCTACTCTATTATCTATACTCTCTTATCTCTACTCTACAAAATCAGCTCCGCTGATTTTTAATGCGCTTCCAGCCAATTCTCACCCACGCCAATACCCGTTTCCATCGCCACGCCTAAATCCATGGCTTCGCACATGATTTTGTTGATTTGGACTTTTAGGTAGTCAACTTCGTCTTTGTGTGCATCGAACACGAGTTCATCGTGAACGGTTAAGATCATCTTCGATTTTAGGTTCTCTTTTTCGAGGAAATCTTGGATTTGAATCATCGCGACTTTGATCATATCGGCCGCAGAACCTTGAATAGGGGCGTTAATGGCGTTACGTTCTGCAAAACCACGCTCGTTCATATTAGCAGATAAGATATCACGTAAATAGCGGCGACGACCTAAAACCGTTTCGACGTAGCCATTGTCGCGGGCGTCAGTGATGCTTTGGTCCATAAAGGTCTTCACTTTAGGGAATTCAACGAAATATTGATCGATGATTTCCTTTGCTTCTGTGCGGGAAATGCCTAATTGAGCAGCAAGTCCGAAAGCAGAAACGCCGTAAATAATTCCAAAGTTTACTGTCTTCGCCTTGCGACGCATGTCAGATGTAACTTCTTCTAAAGGGACATGGAATACTTTCGCAGCAGTTGCTTTGTGTACGTCCAAACCGTTATTGAAGGCATCTAGCATCGATTCATCTTTCGAGAAGGCGGCCATGATGCGGAGTTCGATTTGGGAATAATCCGCAGATAAAATCAAGTGGTTTTCATCACGAGGTATGAAGGCCTTGCGGATCTCCCGACCACGAACCGTCCGGATGGGGATATTTTGTAAGTTTGGATCCTTTGATGAAAGTCGACCAGTAGCGGTAACGGCTTGCATGAAAGAAGTATGAATGCGACCTGTGGTAGGGGAAATAAGTGCCGGAAGGGCATCTACGTAGGTTGATTTTAATTTCTGTAATTCGCGGAAGTCTAAAATCAGAGAGGCGATTTCGTGTTCAGCTTCTAGCTTTGAAAGCACCTCTTCGCCCGTCATGTATTGACCGGTTTTGGTCTTTTTTGCCTTCGGATCTAGTTTTAGTTTTTCAAATAAAATCTCACCTAATTGCTTAGGAGAGGCGATGTTGAATTCTTGGCCAGCCGTGGCGAAGATCTTCTCTTGAACTGCTTTGGAATCCGCTTCTAAGGTTTTCGACATCTCTTTTAAGAAGGGAACATCTAGGTTCACCCCTTCGCATTCGATGGCAGATAAAACACGTGCCAGAGGCATTTCTACCTCATTCAGTAGTTGAACAGCCTTTGGATTTGTCGTTAATTGTTTGTCTAAGAAGGGCTTTAATTGCAATGTGATGTCGGCATCTTCTGCGGCATATTCCTTGATCAAGTTCAGTTCTACTTCTCGCATGTTGCCTTGCTTTGCGCCTTTTTTACCGATCAAGTTTTCGATCGACATTGGTTCGTAACTTAGGTAGGCGAGGGCCAAAGCGTCCATCCCGTGGCGTTTTTCTGGCTCAATTAAATAGTGAGCTAGCATCGTGTCGTAGGTTGCGCCTTTGATTTCGATGCCATAATTGCGCAAAACGCTCATGTCGTACTTGATGTTTTGGGCGATTTTGGTGGTGGATTCTTTGGCAAAAATCCCCTTAAATAAATCTGCCTGCGCCTGGCATGCCGCCTGATCCTCTGGAAATGGCACATAAAAGGCTTCGCCCTTGCGATAAGAGAAGGACATGCCCACTAATTGCGCCTCGATCGCCACTAAACTTGTTGTTTCCGTGTCAAAACAGAAGGCATCTTGGCGATCCAAGAAACTAAGTAAGGACTTGATCGCGTTCTCACCCTGCACTAAATGGTATTGGTGTGCGGTATTGCTTAAGTTGGAATAGCTCGTCGTGCTAACTTCCTCTTCCTCCATTTCTG
>JBEBBJ010000097.1:0-5747 GCA_041158445.1 Bacteroidota bacterium | reverse complement strand
CTATTTATTTTCAATCGAGAAGGCCTAATTGCCCATTTTTAGGTAAATTGCATCTCGAATGATGCGCCTAATTACCATCCTCCTTTTTTGTCTTTTATCTGTCAGCTCATTTGCTGATGGTCCTAAACGTGAGTTGAGGGGAGTTTGGGTAGCCACCGTTCAAAACATCGACTGGCCCAGCCCACACAATTACGACGGAGCGAAACAAAAATCCGAATTTATTGATATTTTAAATTCCCACCAAAAAACAGGAATCAATGCCCTTTTTGTCCAAATCAGAACCGCATCTGACGCTCTTTATGCGAAAAGTGCAGAACCCTGGACAACCTACCTTTCTGGAAAACAAGGACAGGCTCCTAGTCCCTATTATGATCCTTTGGAATTCATGATCGACCAGACCCATGCGAGAGGAATGGAATTTCATGCTTGGTTGAATTTGAACCGCGCCTCCATGTCCTCTCGATCACTTTTAAGTTCAGAACATGTGGCTAGAAAGCACCCCGAGTGGCTTTTGACCTATAATGGACAGTTATTATTTGATTTTGGGATACCGGCGGTGCGCCATTATATCGCTGGACTGGTTCGCAATATTATTGTGAATTACGACGTAGATGGCATCCATTTTGACGATTATTTTTATCCCTATCCTGACCCTAAATCTACCTTAAAAGACGAGGACACTTACCTAAAATACAGGAATGCAGGCGAGTCCAAGGCTGATTGGCGTCGGCGAAATACGAGTGCTTTAATTCAGGAGATTTCAGAAACCATCCGAAAAACGAATCCGAAAATCAAATTCGGAATTAGTCCCTTTGGAATTTGGCGACATAAAACATCCGATCCCGTGAATGGGATGCCCACTGTGAAGGGCTTGCAATCTTATGACGATTTGTATGCAGATACGGATCATTGGCTGAAACAAGGCTGGTTAGATTACATCGCGCCCCAATTGTATTGGGACACCGCTCATCGCGTGGCTCCGTTTAAGCCACTTGCGGATTGGTGGAACGCGCATTCCCACGGTAAACCGGTGTATTTCGGGATGGCATCTTATCATTTAGGGGATGTTTGGACAAATAAGGAGATGAAAAAGCAGGTCGAGATTAGCCGCAGCATGCCTAATGGGCAGGGTTTGATCTTCTATAGCTCGACTTCACTGACTAAAAATACGAAGGCATTTAGGGATACGTTGCGTAGGAATTATTTTGCACACACTGCCTTATTACCTACCTCCCCTTGGCTAGATAGCATTCCGCCACATACGCCTGCGCAAGTATTTTTAGCGAATAAAAAATTGAAATGGCAGGCTGGAGAAGAATCTGACGATGGGGATCCGGTGGCCTATTATGTGGTTTATCGTATCCCAAAACAAGATAAAAAACACCTAGAGGACCCGAGTAATATCGTGTACAAAGGGAAAGCAACCGAGTTAATTTTAGAACAAGATGACCTAAAGCCGGGTTATGGCTTTACGGTTACTGCCTTCGATCGACTTCATAATGAGAGTCGACCTAGTGCAGTCCAGTGGGTTAAACCCGTTAGCAGCGATTAATATGCATTTAAAAATTAAAGAAATCACTGTCGAGACGATCGACACGAAGACGATTCATTTTTGGCAACCGATTCACGATGCTTTGCATTATGTTTCAGGTCAATTCCTAACCGTCATTCCCGAAATCGAGGGCAAAAAAGTACGTAGAAGCTATAGTTTATCGTCTTCCATGAAGACGGATATGACTCCGGCTATCACCGTAAAACGTATCGAGGGCGGATTAGTGTCTAACTTTTTATGCGACACCCTACAGGTGGGAGATAGCCTAGAGGTGCTCGAGCCGATGGGTAATTTCACCCTAGAGGCAGAAGCTTCCGCTTCGAAAAACTACGTATTCGTGGGAGCTGGTTCCGGCATCACGCCTTTGCTTTCGATGATTAAAACCATCTTACACGGCGAACCTAAATCGAAGATTCAGTTGATTTATGGCTCTCGACATGAAGATCAAATCATCTTCAAAAAAGTGTTGGACACTTTGGAAAGCTCATACGGTGATCGCCTAAAAGTATTGCACGTCATTTCTCAACCTGCGGCTAATTGGCCAGGCTTGAAAGGACGTATTAACCAGGCCTCTATCGTCTATTATTTAAAGCAAGAATTAGGCCTAGACATCGCCTCAGCCCACTATTATTTATGTGGACCACAAGGAATGATGACGGAGGTTCAATCTTCTTTAGCCATGTTTGATGTGCCAGCTGGTCAAATCCACCAGGAATCGTTTGGGGTGACCGCGAGCGCAGAGATGGAGCAGGCAGAGGAAGATGGGTCATTGAAGACGCAAGAAATCACCTTGATTTACGAAGGGAAAGAGCATAAAATTACCGTTCAACCGAGCGAAACTATTTTAGAGGCTGCTTTGGAGGCAGACCTAGACATCCCGTATTCATGTCAAGCGGGCATGTGCACCGCCTGCATGGGACTTTGCAAAAGTGGAACCGTGGGCATGGATGAGGAAGATGGCTTGACCCCGGGCGAAATCGCGAAGGGCTATATTTTAACGTGCGTGGCGCATCCATTGAGCGCTGGAGTAGTGATTGACTTAGATTAATATGAGAAATAGAACATTTTTGCCGGCAGATTTTCAACTAAGTACCTGGGAATCGGTGTTGCCTTATTTTGAGAAATTGAGCGCGACTCAGATTTCGAGCATTGAAGATCTACGTTTATTTTGCCAAAACCGCTCCGAATTAGAATCCTACCTGTCGGAGAACTTCGCGTGGCGCTACATCAAGATGTCATGCGATAACCAAAACGAGACCCTACAAACAAGCTACGCACAGTTTGTGAACGAGATCATGCCAAACGCCTCTGTTTTTGACGATGCTTGGAACAAGAAGGTGATCGAAAGTCCCTTCGTTTCAGAATTAAAAGAAACGGGCTTTCCGGTGATGTTACGCGGCATGAAAAAGGCGATCGAAATCTTCCGCGAAGAAAATATTCCTTTGTTCACAGAATTACAGAATTTAGAAACCAATTACGGAGCCTTAACCGGCGCCTTAATGGTAACAATAAATGGTGAAGAGAAAACCTTGCAACAAGCGGGTGCCCTTTTAGAGTCGACCGACCGCTCAGAACGCGAATCGGTCTACCGCACGATGGTGGAGAAACGTTTAAGCATCAAAACAGAGCTGAACGATTTATATACTTCGCTCATCGAAAAGCGTCATCAAGTAGCTCAGAATGCAGGTTTCGAGAATTACCGTGACTATGCTTTTGCTAGTTTAGGTCGCTTCGACTACGGTCCGGCGGAATGCTTTGAATTCCACGAGGCAGTAGCAGAAACGGTAGTTCCTTTGTTAAATGAAGCCGCTGCAAAGCGCAAGCAAGAAATGAGGCTTGATGCCTTAAAGCCTTGGGATAAAGCCGTAGACCCTTTAGGTCGTGGTCCTTTGAAGCCTTTTGAAACAGGAGAAGAATTACTGGAGAAAACGATCGAAGTGTTCGACGAGATGGACCCATTCTTAGGCAATTGCTTGAAAGAAATGGTGACTTTGGATCGCTTCGATTTGGATTCCCGCAAGGGCAAGAACCCGGGTGGTTATAACTATCCTTTAGAAGAAACGGGGTATCCTTTCATCTTCATGAATGCGGCCGGAACGGTGCGCGATGTCGTGACTTTATTGCACGAGGGAGGCCACGCGGTACACAGTATTTTAACGAAAGATTTAGCCTTGAATTCCTTCCGCAACTTCCCATCGGAGGTGGCAGAACTTGCCTCGATGAGTATGGAATTGATGACGATGGACCGTTGGGGGAATTATTTTTCTAACCCAGAAGAAGCAAAAAGAGCGAAGATCAAACACCTAGAAGATATTTTAGAGACCTTACCTTGGGTGGCGACGATTGATGCATTCCAGCATTGGGTGTACGAAAATCCAGATCATACAATCGCTGAACGGGAAGCGAAATGGAACGAAATCGTTTCTCGTTTCTCGGATTCCATTACCGATTGGGATGGTTTAGCGGAGGTGAGATCAAATATCTGGCAGAAGCAATTGCACCTGTTCGAGGTACCGTTCTACTACATTGAATATGCGATTGCACAGTTAGGAGCGTTAGCGGTTTGGCGTAATTATTGCCAAAATCCGAAAAAAGCCCTCGAGCAATACATGGCAGCCTTGTCCTTAGGATATACAGAGCCGATGAAAACGATTTATGCAACAGCCGGAATCGAATTCAATTTCAGCAAGCCTTATATTCAGGAATTAATGAACTTTTTAGCGGATCAAATTAAAAAATTGGAGGAAAGTTAGGCAAACGATGTCCCATTCCTTATTTTTGCAAATAATTATTGACACAGCCTTATGAAATTAACGAATTTACTTTCTTTAGTAGCCATTTTAGCGGTAGCGACTTCATGTGATTACCAAAAAAACAACACAATCAAACAAAAAGACGTTCGTAAAGGCGACGAGTATGTATATGGCGTTCACCCAGATAGCGCAGCGGTTCAATCGAAGTTAACGTACGATGCGAAGCCTGAATTAGAGGTGAAAGCGAATGCGATCCGCGAGAAATTATTCAAAGGAAAAGCGATCAACCAAGGAAATTAATTCCTGAGGACATAGATTTTAAGAAGCCGGTTTATCCGGCTTTTTTTATGCCCCTAATCGAGTTTAATGCACGAGCATTTCTCGCAAGAAAGTCAATTGGTAAATGCCGGCCACATAAATCAGTGACCAGATAAGCGAGGAAATCGCCATAAAGAACAGAATGCGGGCTGTAGGCACTTTGAAAGATAGCGCGAGCAAACTTCCGCCGATGGGCGTAAAAATTAAAGGTGTTAACGCTGCAATTCCTTTAATCCCAAATCGCTGCCAAATATCCACCGCATAACGAATACGTTTCGAAAACAATCGAGGTTTTGTCGTTCGGTACTTTGCAACCACACCCAGTATGGCCTTTCCTGCTGTAATGATGAATGTCACGGTTAACATCGCCCCTAACCAGGTAAAGAACACGGTTTCATACCAGGCTAAGCCTACGCTGAAACCCGTGATAGGTCCCGCGATAAATTTTAGCCCCGTGGCTATCATCACTCCAGAATAGGCAGCCCAAGACATTATTTTGCGGATTGATAGATGGATTTCCCTTGATCTAAGAAAGTAACAAAGTGCGCAACATTCGCGTCAAAGGCAACCGGAGGCACCATCGGTTTTGCGTAATTACGAGGATCTAGTAAAACGTAATGTGGTTGAGCGTTCGAATTGAAGCGAGAGATTTGGAAGTCGAGGTTTTGGTCCCCTAAGGTCTTCTTCTCCTGACCATCCACTTTCGAGGTATACCACTTGTCTGCAGGCAATTCCGTCTTATCATCGCAATACAATGCCACCACCACGTAATCTTGTTTCAAACGCTGAAGCACCGCCGGATCAGACCAAACGTATTCCTCCATCTTCCGGCAATTCACACAACCGTGCCCAGTAAAGTCGATGAACAAAGGTTTATTCGCTTTCAAAGCAGCCGCTTTCGCCTGCTCGAAATCGAAATAACCTGAAAGACCTAAAGGCAATTCTAGAAAATCGCTATACAAGGCTTCATTTTTCTGCTCAACTGATTCAACCGCTTGAGACCCTTTGAAATCCTGCGAATTCATCGGTGGCAACCAACCCGAAAGTCCTTTCAATGGCGCGCCGAACATCCCTGGAACCAAGTAAATCACAAAAGCCAAAACCGCCGTCGCAAACAAGGTACG
>JBEBBJ010000096.1:0-11518 GCA_041158445.1 Bacteroidota bacterium | reverse complement strand
ATGATGGAGAAGCAAGTCAACAGAGGACAAGATGGAGCCGGGGTGGCGAATATCAAAATCAACGTAAAACCAGGGCACCGTTACATTTCCAGATACCGTTCGGTAGAGCCACAAGCAGTGGCAGATATTTTTGGAAAAATCAATAAGAAATTCAGTAAAGCGCAGAAACTAGCGAAACAAGTCACGAAAGAAACAGGCATCGACGCCGTACATGATGCGGAATGGTGGCAAGAAAACGTGGCGTTCACAGGGGAGGTTTTGTTAGGCCACTTGCGTTATGGAACCCACGGTCAAAACGAAATCGAAAACTGCCACCCGATGTTGCGTCAAAACAACTGGAGAAGCCGTAATCTCGTAATGGCAGGTAATTTCAACATGACGAATGTGGACGATTTGTTCAATAAATTAGTCTCCTTAGGTCAGCATCCAAAAGAAAAAGTGGATACCGTCACCGTGATGGAAAAGATCGGTCACTTTTTAGATGAAGAGAATCAACGCCAGTTTGGCAAATACAAAGACCAATACGAAAACCCAGAATTATCAGATATCATTGCCCAAGAAATCGACCTGAAACGCGTTTTAGAGCGTTCTTGCAAAGATTTCGACGGCGGCTATGCCATGGTAGGAATGACCGGTTATGGAGCGTCCTTTGTGGCTCGTGACCCAGCTGGAATTCGCCCTGCTTATTATTATGTAGATGAAGAAGTGGCAGTCGTTGCTTCCGAAAAGCAAGCGATCAAGACTTCCTTCAACTGCGCTTATGATCAAATTAAAGAAATTACTCCTGGCCATGCCCTGATTATTGATATCCAAGGTGAAGTGAAAGAAGTGCCTTTCATCGATCGCCTAGAGCAGAAATCTTGTTCTTTCGAACGCATATACTTCTCCCGTGGATCCGATCCAGATATCTACCATGAACGCAAAAAATTAGGTCAATTATTAATCCCTCAAATTTTAGCTGAGGTTAATCACGACTTAAAAAATACCGTATTCTCCTATATTCCGAACACAGCAGAAACTGCCTTCTTAGGAATGATTGATGGTTTAGAAGATCATTTGGCGAAGGAACGTAAGAATGCCATCATGGAGGGCATCCTGTTTGAAAAAGAATTAGAAGAATTACTAACGTTCCGCCCACGTGTCGAGAAACTCATCTCGAAAGATGTGAAAGTGCGTACATTCATCACATCGGATGATCAGCGCGATGATATGGTCGCTCACGTATATGATACTACCTACGAGGTGATCAATAAGGAAGTGGATTCAGTCGTGATTATCGATGACTCCATCGTACGCGGAACGACCTTAGAGAAAAGTATCCTGAAGTTATTGGATAAATTATCTCCAAAGAAAATCGTTATCGTTTCCTCCGCACCACAAATTCGCTACCCTGATTGCTATGGTATCGATATGTCTAAAATGAAGGAATTCGTCGCTTTCCGTGCGGCATTAGCCCTTTTGAAAGAACGTGGTCTAGAACACATTTTAGATGAGGTTAATCTACGTTGCTTGAACGCGCTGGAAAATGGAACAGCCGAAGAAGAAAACTTTGTGAAAGCTATTTACGCGCCGTTTACAGATGAGGAAATCTCGGATAAAATCGCTGAAATCGTCCGTCCTAAAGGATTAAAAGCGGAACTTTCGATCGTTTACCAAACGGTAGCGAATCTGAATGTAGCCTGCCCAGATCACTTAGGCGATTGGTATTTTACGGGTAATTTCCCTACTCCTGGTGGAAACCAAGTGGTGAATAAATCATTCGTGAACTTCATGAAAGGCATCGAAGTAAGAGCTTACTAGTAGACTACGACGACAGCACCACGTTTTTCCTGAATCCCTTTCTCCGGATAATCAATTGCTTGGTAGCGAATGATGAAAGCATAGGTTTCTTGAGGGACTTTGGCCCCGTTATAGTTTCCATCCCAGGCAAATACGGGCCCTTTCGAGCTATAAATCTGTTCACCCCAGCGGTTATAAATCTCTAGAGATATCACCTGCGTTCTGGATTTCGGATAGGTGGCATTCGGCTCATTCCAATTATAGGATGCTTCAAAAACATCATTCAATCCATCCCCATTGGGTGTAAACACCGTAGGCGCGATCAGAATGGCATCACATTTATCATCAATTTTTACACTGTCTGTCAGCTCACAGCCATCATTATCGCGTAAGGTAAACGCGTACAAACCACTACGATTAATCTGTAAATCCTTCGAATTCCAACCCGAAACGATTCCTGGGTTCGCCTGCCAGCTAATTTGAAGATCAGATGGAGAAGGTTTAATTCGAACTAAATACGGCTGTATCGGCTTATCATTACAGATAATCCCATCTTGTTTTTGCACCGCAAGTGGATTCGTTGTAAAATTCACCTGCGTCTCTTTTTTAATCGAACAGCCTGTAGCATCCTCCTTAATCTCTAACGAATATTTCCCAGAAGGCTTTGGCACTGTGATGAAACGCGTCGATTCTCCCGTGCTCCAGGTATAGGTAAAGGCGGCAACAGGTGGCACTGCACTGGGTCCGATTCGGCCATCTTCTTTACAGATAAAAGTATAGGAAGCAGGTAAAACAAAGGGATCTAGTAATTCCACATGGTATTCTGAAGCATCTAAGAGATAGTTCGTCAGACAAGCATTCGAGATGGCCACCGTCACCACGTAGTCCCCCGCTTGCTTGAAATCATAGGTCATTTCGGTACCCGTATACGAATAAAGCAAGGTTCCGGCCGGATTTAAGGGCACTAAAACACCATCCGCATTGCGATTAGGATCCAAAGTACTGCGGTAAATTTTCCAATCCAAACGATCATTTTTAATAGGGTCACACAAATCCTGACTCACTTTAAAATGGTAGGTCGTACCATCGCAACTTTGCTGAATACTCGGAGTGGAAGATGGTTTAGGCGTCAATACAATCGATAAAGGCAAGCCTAATCCACTCGTTGTTCCAGCCGCTAAATTCAATCCATTTCGCACAAAAGAAGCGCGAACTGATCTTGTAGAATCCCTTAATGAGATATCTGGATTCACAATTTTCCCTAAACTACTAGTTCCATCGAAGGCGACATAAATGATAGCCCCACTCGATGGATCGCCCTGTAAAGCACCTATTTTCCCAGCACCTGACCACAAAAGACTTTTGGATTTTTGCATCTGTGTGGAATCTTTCGAAGCGACAGAATATTGCCAAATCTGTGAATTTGGAATTCCCTGCATCGACACATAGATCATTTTCCCATCAGCAGAAAACTCTACTCCATAGGGACTATTCGCTAAAGGAATTCGGTACCGGTAGGTCGATTTACCAGTCGCCACATCAAAATCATAGATATCTACTTGATTGGATGGAGGTGCGGAATAGGCAATGGCTAATACTTTCCCATCTCGAGAGAAATGGGTGGACGCCGTATTGCCTGTCGCTGGACTCTGGGCATTCGCCTCTATCGGTGCCGAAATTCCTGCTTTCGATACCTTGAAAGTGCGTAAAATAGTAGAATTAACATCCTGCGTTTGCAACCAATAATAATCGCCTCCACCGACTGCAACGCCAAAACGTTCCGCAGATGGAGCTGGACTCAAGAATTGATTTTTGATTGACACTCCCCCCTGTCCTCCATTTAATTTTCGGTCGTAAATACTATAGTAAATTTGATTTTCACCCGCAGCGTTGCGTTGAAAAGTAAAGATATAATACTCTGCTTGACAGCCTTTGCAAGTGGTTTTAGGGAGAATCGCGACCCCTTGGATATTTGTCGAATCCCCATTTAATCCCGTCGCAACGAGTGAATTGTCTTTGGCAAAAACGCGGGAACCATTCGTATAGAAAATTAAATCGTTATTCTCATCGGTCATTTTAGCCACACCTGCTGGCGTTCTCATTGGCCCTCTTCCCGCACTAGGGGTGGAAGACCCACCCGTAAATCTCAGAGAAACATTTTGGCCAAAATCCCATCCATCCTCTCCCCCCGCCTTCGGTTTTTCCCCACAAATCTTCACCTCCATCTTCGCCTCCGCCGCGCATCCAGAACCTAAATCCGTCACCACTACAGAATAACAACCCGATTCAGAAACCCGAATCGTATCTGTCGTTTGTCCCTTGGGAAACCAAGAAACGCCGACCGGAAAACCAGGCTTTGCGACCGTATTAAAAGCATTCAAGACCACCGGATCTCCTTTACAGATCATCAAGGTGGTATCATTCGCGTCTTTTCCGAGTATAAAATCAGGCAAAGCCCCTATTTTCACATTTTGAGGGCCGTAAACAATGGTATCTCTTGCTGAAATCACCCGTAATGACACTTTTTTAGTGCCCGGGGTACAATACTGATAAACACCGGTACGCTGCGTTGAACTCGCACCGGCCTCTCCAAAATCCCACAAATAAGTCGCTGCCGCTGGATACACATCCCGAATCTCAAACACCGTTCCCGCCGGTGCATCCGTACAATTATTGCACTGATTGATACAATTGTTTCTCACCTCGATCGTTCTGGGAACTTGAGCGATCGCCGTCAGGGAAACAAAAAGAAAAAACAAGATCCGGTACATGGTATTGGAATTACCCACAAAATAAGTCAATAAATTGGTTATTGCGTTGCATGAATGTAAATTGCTGAGCTATGTGGACTCGTTTATCCATTTTTTTCTGTTTACTTTTTTCACTGAGTGCTCTCCCGCTCTCAGCGCAAGATCCGCAATTATCCCAAAACCTAGCCAACCCCCTACTCAATTCCCCTGCCTTCGCTGGTTTGCAAGATCAAAACAAAATCTATTTAACCCACCGAAACCAATGGCCTAATCAATCCGCCAACTATCAATATTCGGCAGCGGCACTAGAGGTCAGTCTAGGGAAAATCAATAGCGGCCTAGGGTTTTTAATCTCTTCAGACAAGCAATTTTCGAGTCTTCAAACCACCTCGGTGAGCTTACAATATGCCTACCACGCGAATTTAAATGAGACTGCCCTGCTTTCGATGGGAATTCAAGGCTCGGGTGTATTTCGCAGTTTGGATTATAGCCATTTAACCTACGGCGATCAACTGGGGTCATTTTTAGTGAATGGATCGCTGGGAAGTACGTTCGATCCCCTAGCCACCCAGTTCGTGAATAGAACAGGCTTTCTAGATCTTTCTGCAGGCCTACTATTAAATGATGTGGATTACTGGCTTGGCGCCTCGGTACACCACCTAAATCGACCCAATCAATCACTCATCCGCTCAAGCGATGATTTAATCGCTCCTAAATATGCCCTAATGGGAGGATTTAGCGCCGCGATAACGGAGAAAATTAGCTTAAAACCTGCGGTGTATGTGAAAAACCAAGGAACATTTAGTCAATTGGATGTGGGCACCTACCTGCAATTAGACCCCATTGTGCTAGGCTTTTGGTACCGCGGATTACCGCTAAATAAACAAACAGCGAAATCAGCATCCAGTCGAGAATCCCTTATCGGATTAATTGGAATTCAGAATAATCGCTATTCCTTTGGCTACTCCTATGATAGGCCTAGGTTCCGGAGGCGCCCATGAATTGAGTTTCTCTTATGTCTTAAACTGGGATTTTGGCCAAAGAAAATCCTATCAACGCTACCGCCAAAGCTTTGCTTGTCCGAGGTTTTAGTCGCTAGGCACTAGTCGATAGTCGATAGTCAATAGTCACTAGTCAAAAGTCACTAGTCGATAGTCAAGTTTAGAGTAGAGAGTATAGATGATAGATTAGAGAATAAAGTATAAAGAATAATGGTGGAATTCCCTGCGGGAATACATTCAAGTCCGGAGGAACCATTTACCATTCACCATTTACCATCTTCTACTCTATACTCTCTACTCTATACTCTATTAAAACAACAAAGCCCCTTGCGGGGCTTTTGTTATTTTAATGTTCTTTTTACTTCTTTCATTTCGTAGCACTCCAGCATATCCCCCACTTCGAGGTCGTTGAAGTTTTTCACCGAAAGACCACATTCGTAGCCAAATTTCACTTCCGCTACATCGTCTTTGAAACGCTTTAAAGCAGAGATCTCTCCATCGTGAATCACGACGAAATCACGAATAACACGAATCTTGTGAGCACGCTTAACCGTACCGTCTAATACGTAGCAACCAGCTACTGTACCGATTTTGGTAATCTTAAACACGTCACGGATTTCAATATTCGATGTAATCACCTCTTCGAATGAAGGAGCTAATAGACCTTCCATCGCCGCCTTAATTTCATCGATCGCTTGGTAGATGATCGAGTAATTACGGATTTCGATTTGTTCTGTATCGGCTAAACGACGAGCGTTTTGAGATGGACGAACTTGGAATGCGATGATAACTGCATCTGAAGTAGACGCTAAAGCCACATCGGATTCAGAAACCTGACCCACCCCTTTGTGAATGATACGAACTTGAACTTCTTCCGTAGATAACTTCATTAAGGAGTCAGAAAGGGCCTCCACTGAACCATCCACGTCACCTTTTACGATTACGTTCAATTCACGGAAGGTTCCGATAGCCTTACGACGACCGATCTCCTCTAATGTGATATGCTTACGTGTACGTAAGGTTTGCTCACGTAGGATTTGCTCACGTTTGTTTGCAATCTCACGTGCCTCACGCTCATTTTCTAAGCAAAGTAATTTATCTCCGGCTTGTGGCGCTCCGTTCAGACCTAAAACCTGAACTGGTGTAGATGGACCTGCTTTTTTGATTTTGTTACCGTGGTGGTCAAACATCGCTTTCACACGACCGTAATTATCACCCGCTAACATCATATCCCCTACGTTTAATGTACCCGCTTGAACTAACAAGGTAGTTACATATCCACGTCCTTTATCTAATTCGGCCTCGATAACTGAACCTACGGCTTTCTTGTTCGGATTAGCCGTTAATTCAAGCATTTCAGCTTCTAATAATACTTTTTCTAATAAATCGTCGATACCTTGACCTGACTTAGACGAGATTTCTTGGCACTGGTATTTACCACCCCAATCCTCTACTAACATGTTCATCGTCGCTAATTCCTCACGTACTTTGTCCGCATTCGCACCGTCTTTATCGATCTTAGAGAACGCAAATACAATAGGCACACCAGCCACCATCGAGTGGTTGATCGCTTCTTTTGTTTGAGGCATGACAGAGTCATCCGCTGCGATAACGATAATAACGATATCGGTTACTTTCGCTCCGCGAGCACGCATGGCCGTAAAGGCTTCGTGACCTGGTGTATCTAAGAAAGTTACTTTCTTACCTGATTTCGTCTCTACTGAATAGGCACCGATGTGCTGGGTGATACCACCCGCTTCACCTGCGGCTACTTTAGCGCGACGAATGTAATCTAGTAAGGAGGTCTTACCGTGATCGACGTGACCCATAATCGTAACGATAGGTGCACGTGGCAATAAATCCTCTGGAGAATCTTCCACTTCGATTTCGACTACATCGATTTCCTCTTCGGCAGATACGAAGCTTACTTCGAATCCAAATTCATCCGCGATCACCGTAATAGCTTCCGCATCCAAACGTTGGTTAATCGAAACGAACATACCCAAGCTCATACAAGCCGAGATTACTTCGTTCACTGAAACGTCCATTAAAGAAGCTAAATCAGATGCCGAAATAAATTCCGTCACCTTCAATACTTTTGCCTCCTCATCTTCAGCCATCATACGAGCTTCTTCTGCCTCCGCACGACCTTTACGCTTCTCCCGACGCTTATCCGCCCCGAAACTTTGCTTATTGGTCGCACCTTGCAAACGAGCCATCGTAGCCTTGATTTGCTCTTGGATGTCTTTATCTGACAATTCTCCTTTAGGTGCTGGTTTAGCCCCTGGAGCTGGTTTCTTGTTGAAATCTTTCTTATCACCTGGACGACCACCTGTACCTGGAACGGATGGAGCTGGTTTTTTCTCTTCCTTGATGATACGCTTGCGCTTGTGCTTCGCGTTATTTCCGCGATCACCTGCCGCAGGCAATTCAATCTTACCTAATACGGTTAATCCTTTCAAGGTTTCACCCTTAGCTTCGATCAGTTGTATATCTTCCACAACCTCTTCAGCCGCTGGTGCAGGCTCAACCGGTTTAGGCGCTTCTACCACTGGAGCTGGTTTTTCAGCTACTGGCTCTGGCTTTGGTGCTGGTGCAGCAGGAGCTGGCTCTGGAGCCTTTTCTGCCTTAGGAGCAACTGGATTACCTTTTTTATCCAATTCGATTTTTCCCAAAATCTTCAATCCCACCTGCTTCTCCTCTGCTGGTGCCTCTACTACAGGAGCTGATGCTTCTGGAGCTTTAGGCGCTTCTGCGACTGGAGCTGGCTTTTCCACCACTGGCTCTGGAGCTGGTGCAGGTGCCGGAGCTTCAGCCACCGGTTCTGGTGCTGGAGCTGGCTTAGGAGCCTCTACAGAGGATTCCAAAATATGATTCGCACCATATTCCTTCGCTAACAAAGTCAACTGCTCAAAGTTCAGTTTGGCGTTGGGGTTATTGTCAATTTTGTGACCTTTCGCAGAGAGAAACTGTAGGATCGTAGACGTTCCCACGTTTATTTGCTTTGCTACAAGGCTCAACCGCATTGTTTTTTCTTCTGCCATAAAAAATTACAAAAAACTAAATTCTTTTTTCTTAAATAAATTACTCAAACTCAGAACGTAATACCGCTAAGATCTCATCGATCGTACCTTCTTCTAATTCCGTTCTACGCTCTAACTCTTCTTTAGATAATGCCAAAACTTGCTTCGCTGTATCTAAACCGATTTTGTGAAGCTCATCTAAAATCCAAGCTTCAATCTCGTTAGAGAATTCTGTCAATTCCACATCCTCATCATCTAGCTCATCCTTAGGTACATCACGGAATACATCGATTTCGTAACCTACTAATTTACCAGCTAACTTAATGTTTTGACCTCCACGACCGATCGCCATAGAAACCTGATCAGAATTTAAATAAACCGAGATACGGCGACGCTCTTTGTCAATAGCCATTGAATTCAACTTCGCTGGGCTTAATGTACGCGCTACCAATAACTCTAAATTATCTGTGAAGTTAATCACGTCGATATTTTCGTTTTGTAATTCACGAACGATACCGTGAATACGAGAACCTTTCATACCTACGCAAGCTCCTACCGGATCGATGCGGTCATCAAATGACTCTACCGCCACTTTAGCACGCTCACCTGGTTCACGAACGATCTTGCGAATCGTAATCGTACCATCGTAGATTTCTGGAATTTCTTGCTCGAATAAACGCTCTAAGAAAACAGGAGAAACACGAGATAAAATGATACGCGGTGTACCATTCGCCATTTCCACTTTGTGAATAATCGCTTTAATCGTCTCCCCTTTCTTGAAACGATCTTTAGAGATCATTTCTGTCTTAGGCAATACTAATTCGTTGTCTTCGCTATCTAAAAGGATTAATTCGCGACCTAAGATTTGGTATACCTCTGAAGTCACTAATTCTCCTACTAAATCTTTGTATTTTTCATACAAACCTTCTTTTTCGATGTCTTTGATCTTTTGGATCAATGTCTGACGAGCAGTTTGAACCACACGACGACCAAAATCCTCCAGCTTTACAAGCTCAGCCACCTCTTCACCGATTTCGAAATCGGGCTCGATTAACTTCGCCTCGCTCAAAGGTATTTTGTCGAAATCCCAAATATCTTCGGAATTATCGTCAACGATTTCGCGGCTACGCCACATCTCTAAGTCGCCGCTTTCGGCATTGATAATGACATTAAAATTCTCGTCGGCACCAAATTTCTTACGAATCATAGTACGAAAAACCTCTTCCAAAACCGCGATCATCGTCGGCTTGTCAATGTTTTTCTCCCGAGCAAAGTCTGAAAATGACGAAATTAATTCAACACTGTTCATTGCTATCTCTTCTTTGTTTATTGAAATGACACTTGTACTTTTATTTTATCTACCTCAGCTAAAGGGAACCAAGTGGACTCTTTAGCTACGATTTTTCTATGCTTTACGGTCTTCTCCGTTAGAATTTCAACTGCCTCTTCCGTGTAAGAAACTAAAGTCCCCTCTACGTTTTCGGCCTCCTTCTTTTTCATCCAAACCTTCACCTTGCGGCCTAAGTTCTTTTGAAACTGCCAGCCTTGACTTAAAGGAAAGTCTAAACCCGGCGAAGACACTTCTAAATTATAAGCTTCCTCTATCAACATGCCCTCTTCAATGAAATGAGCTAATTTACGGCTCATCAAAGCGCATTGGTCGATTGTCACACCCTCAATGGTATCAACTAAAATGGTCACTAAGGTTCTTTTCGTCCCTTGAGACACCGAAAAATCCACTAATAACAAAGGGCCTTCGCCAATGTATTCCAGTGTCCAATCTTTCAGTTTACTCGTTAAATCCATCTTTCCGTAGGCCTATTAAAACAAAAAGAGGGATTAAAACCCCTCTTCTTTTCCTTAAATTCTGTACAAAGATACGTCATTTTTTGGTAAAAACAAGATTGGGATGCTTTATAGGTAGGATCTACCTCGGGAGATTGCGTTTTTTTTCGTTAATTGCATTTCAAATTTCCATTAATGAGATTAGTATCACTGCTCTTTTTGATTTCTTTGTATTGCTTTGGCGGTGATAAATTCCCTACTCCTCCAGATTCTCCCCTTCGACTTTTCTACATTCAACGTAGTACGAATGCAAATGTGGTCGTCTATGATGCGAATTTAATCGGAGGCAAACTTAATGCGAAAGATCCGGTGCATACGTATTGGTATCGTTTTGGGGAGAAGGGCCAAAAAGAGGAACTAACCGCTATCCAGCGCACATTAGCCTACGGTTTATACACCACAGCGGTCCCAGGCACGATAAATACGTATGAAGGTCATTTTTTGGCCTACAGAAAACGGAAATTTGCCGTCAAACAAGATGCCACTGGCAACCCCATTGCCCTTTTTCCCATCAACGGCAAGATGCAAGTACTGAAACGAGTTTTCGTGAGCGTGGATGATTCTAAGTTTATGACGACCGTGAATTACATTGAGCTTTTTGGCAAGGATACGGTGACGGGAAGGGATGTATATGAGAAGTTTAAGCCTTAAACTAGAGTATAGATAAGAGAGTATAGAGTAGAGATAAAAATCTCACAATCTTCTCTCTACTCTATAATCTATACTCTTTACTCTAAAAATTTCCCGTTAGGGAAATCTGTACATTCCTCGGTTGCCCGCTATACCCCGTAATCTCTAAAATTTCTTGATTCAGTGCGTTTTTCAACATGCCTGAAAGCTTCCAATTTTTATTAATTTGGTAGTGAATCGATAGATCGGTCCACAAATAAGCGTCCATCGGATTTGCCTTGACGGAATAGCTGGACTCGTCGTAGAAGTAGTCCGTTCTTTGGCCTACATACTGATTATTCATACCCAGAGACCATTTTGTGTGGAGCTTATATTGCAAGCTCAAATTCCAGGCATTCGAGGGCCGGCGAATCAGGGACGAATAGGTCGAATCGCGATCGATCATCTCGCCCTTCAGGTAGGTATAATTGAAATCCGCTTGAAACTTCGC
>JBEBBJ010000095.1:0-12125 GCA_041158445.1 Bacteroidota bacterium | reverse complement strand
GGAGCTAAGATTGCTAAAATCGAGAATGGTCGTTATGTATTCCAAGACCTTAACGGTGATGGTACTGTTGATCCTAACGCGAAAGATCGTACTTACTTAGGTGATCCTAACCCTAAATTTGTTGCAGGTTTAACTACTAACGTACGTTACAAAGCGTTTGACTTACAATTCCAATTCACTGGAAACGCTGGTGCGAAAATCGTAAACACAAACAACTTGTTGTTAGGTCGTCAAGATGGTCGTATTGCTGAGTCTAATGCATTGAAATCTGCTTTAACGTCTATCATCAATGATGAGCGTACAATCCCTATGGATTACTACGTAGAGTCAGGAGATCACATTCGTTTAAACAACGCTTCATTGGGTTATACTTTACCAGTTAAAGGTGTATTCAAAAGAGCTCGTATTTATGTAGCGGGTAACAACTTATTGTTGTTCACTAACTACTCAGGTGTAGATCCAGAAGTTAGCCAAAACTTAGCTATCGGTTCTGCTGCTCCAGGTATCGACGTTCGTGAGACATACTACAAGACTCGTGCATTTACTGCGGGAATTAACTTGTCTTTCTAAACAAAATACCCACACTATTAGTTATTTAACTTAATTAATAAAATAATTAAAAAAATGAAAAAATATATCTATAAAGTACTTTCAGTAGGTGTTTTCGCTTCGTTAGCCCTATCGTCTTGTACAGATTTAACTGAGCCAGTTTACGATTCGATCCCAGCTGATCAATTCTTGAAAACTGATGCTCAAATTGC
Source organism: Bacteroidota bacterium (assembly GCA_041158445.1). GTDB lineage: Bacteria > Bacteroidota > Bacteroidia > Cytophagales > Spirosomataceae > Aquirufa. Next base: position 11,364 of record JBEBBJ010000095.1, on the reverse strand, counting down.
TGCGGCACTAGGACCTGCTTATGGTGGTCTTCGTGGTATCACTTGGGATTGGTTCAATCCTAGTGAAGCATCTTCGGATGAGTTGATCGTTCCTACACGTGGTGGTGACTGGTTTGACGGTGGTGACTGGTTAGCTTACTCTCGTCACACATGGACTCCACAACACGGACCTATCAACGGTATGTGGGGATTCATCTTTGGTAACATCTCTCAGGTGAACCAATTGATCCCAGTGGTTGCTTCTAACCAAAAAGCAGTAGATGAGTTACGTGCAGTACGTGCTATCTATTACTTCATGGCAGTAGATGCATTCGGTAATGTGCCTATCGTTACAGATAACAAATCATCTGCAGCGACTAAGCCTCGTGCTGAAGTGTATAACTTTATCGTTTCCGAGTTAACTTCAGCTATCCCTAATTTACCTACAGGTAAGGCTTACTCTCGTATGACTCAAGATGCTGCTAAAGCATTGTTAGCGAAAGTATACTTAAACGCAGGTGTGTACAAAGGAGCTACTGAGTGGCAAAAAGCATATGATACAGCTGATCAAGTAATCAAATCTTCGAACAACTGGTCATTAGCTTCTTCTACATTGTCTAACTTTATCGTTCAAAACCAAGGTTCAAACGAGAACATCTTTGCTATCCCTTTCGATTCATTCAAAGCGGGTGGTATGAACTTCCAAATGAGAACGTTACACTATGCTAACCAACAAACGTATGGTTTAGGTAACTCTCCATGGAACGGCTTCTGTACTTTAGCTGATTTCTACAACTCATTTGAGTCGAATGACTTACGTGGTGCTATGTGGATCAAAGGACAGCAATATGCTGCTTCTGGAGCTAAGTTAAAAGATGCAAAAGGTGCTGATTTAGCATTCGTTGCGGATTGGGATAAAGATCAAATGACTGATGCAGATGCAGTTTACCAAGTAGCTGGTATCCGTTCTCAGAAATATGAGATCCAAAAGAACAACCCGAACGGTGATCAATCAAATGACTACGTATTCTTACGTTTAGCTGACGTTATCTTAATGCGTGCTGAAGCTGCATTCCGTTTAGGAAACACAGCTCAAGCGTTAACAGATATCAACGCGATCCGTACTCGTTCAGGTGTTGCTCCATTAACTGCGGTTACTGCTGATGATATCTTAGCTGAGCGTGGACGTGAGTTAGCTTGGGAAGGATGGAGACGTAACGACTTAATTCGTTTCGGTAAGTTCTCTGTAGAGCGTAAGTTCATGAAGGTTACAGACAAGACGCGTGAATTGTTCCCAATTCCACAACCACGTCGTGATGCTAACCCATTATTGACTCAAAACCCAGGATATTAATCTGTCGGTTTTTGATAAAAAGGCAGAGCCATTTGGTTCTGCCTTTTTGTTTTATATGCCCCTAGTATTTTGTAATTTTGTGACGCAAAAAATCACGCTTTTAGGATGAAAAATTTCAGTTTAATCACCCTTCTTTCCATTGCTTTATTTTCTTGTTCTCAGAAAGAGGATACCCTTTTCGAAGAGTTGCCTGCTGATCAAACCGGTATCGATTTTGTGAACCGTAGTTTGGAGAAAAAAGAGTTCAATATCTTCAATTACCGCAACTTCTATAATGGTGGAGGTGTGGCTATCGGTGATGTGAATAATGATGGTCTATCGGATCTATTTGTTACTTCTAATTTCGAAGACAATAAGTTGTATTTGAATAAGGGGGAGATGAAGTTTGAGGATATTACGGTGAAGTCTGGGATTGTGGGGAAGAAGTTTTGGTCGACAGGTGTCACTTTTGCTGATGTGAATGGGGATGGTTTGATGGATATCTATGTATGTAATTCGGGATCACGTGATCAACGGGGTAACCAGTTGTACATCAATCAAGGAATCAAGGGAGGTGTTCCTACGTTTAAGGATCAGGCTAAAGAAGCTGGTCTCGAAGATGGTGGATTTTCAACGCATGCCGCATTCTTTGACTATGATCGCGATGGCGATTTAGATATGTATTTGTTGAATAATAGTTTCACTCCGATTGATAAGTTAGGGTATACGAATTTGCGAGAGGAGCGTGATAAGTTAGGCGGTGATAAACTGTTTAGAAATGATAGCAAGGATGGTAAGGAACTTCATTTTACCGATGTTTCGGAATCGGCGGGGATTTATGGAAGTTTGATTGGTTTTGGTTTAGGAATTACGATAGGCGATGTCAATAATGACAACTGGCCTGATATTTATATTTCGAATGACTTCTATGAGCGTGATTACCTATACATCAATCAGCACGATGGTACGTTCAAGGAGGATTTAGAGAATGAAATGCCGCATATTTCGTTGAGCTCTATGGGGGCTGATATGGCGGATTTAAATGATGACGGTTATATGGACATCTTCGTGACGGATATGTTACCGGGAGATGATCGTCGTTTGAAGACTACCTCAGTTTTCGAGGGATATAACTTAGTTGAGTTGAAGAAGAAGCGCGGTTTTTGGCATCAATATATGCGTAATAACCTGCAATTAAATAATGGCGATGGTACGTTCTCTGAAGTGGGTCAATTAGCCGGTGTGCATGCGACAGACTATTGCCAAAGATCTAACAGATCAAGATTTCGTCGATTTCTTAGGCGATCGCAACACGATGCAGCAGATGTTAGATGGGAAGAAATTTGACTATAAAGAGTTTACAGACAAGATTTCATCTGTACCTATTCCGAATTATGCCTACAAAAATGAGGGAGATTTAAAGTTCTCAAATCAAGTGAAATCTTGGGGATTAGAAGGCCCAGGATTCTCAAATGGTTCTGCCTATGGCGATTTAGACAATGATGGGGATTTAGATTTAGTGGTGAATAATGTGAACTCACCTTTGTCAGTTTATAAAAACAAGACGAATGAGAAGTTAAAGAATCATTATTTGACGGTTCACTTAAAAGGAACGGATCGCAATTTAAATGGTATCGGAGCTCGAGTAACTGTTTATCAGAAAGGTGGATTCAAAGTCTTGCAACAAATGCCTAACCGGGGTTTCCAGTCGTCGAGTGATCACCAGATGGTGTTTGGCTTAGGTTCGAATGGAGCGATTGACTCGGTACAGGTTTTATGGCCAAACGATAAAATCGAAACGATTAAATCAGTAAAGTCGGATCAGACAATTACCTTGAAGCAAGAGAATGCGAAGGAGATTTTCCACTTCTTTGAGGCAAAGCAGACGCCGATATTTGCGGATGTGACGTCTGGTCTTTTGGATTATCTACACGTCGAAAGTATGTTTAATGACTACGATCGCGATGTGTTATTAAAGCAAAAGTATTCAACTCAAGGTCCAGCGCTAGCAGTGGGAGATGTGAATGGTGATGGTCTAGAGGATATTTATTTAGGTGGGGGTGCGGGTCAGATCAAGAAATTATTCATCCAAAAAGCCGGAGGTAAATTCGTGGATTCTCCTCAAGCTGACTTCAGTTTAGATCAAACGACAGAAAATACGGATGCGGTTTTCTTCGATGCGGACAAAGATGGAGACTTGGATTTATTCGTTGTGACGGGTAGTAATGAGTTCGCAGAGAATGCACCGGAATTGCATGATTTATTGTACTTGAATGATGGGAAAGGAAATCTGAAACGCGATATTCGATTCCCAATGATCTATGAGAATGGATCGAGTGTTTCGGCGGCAGATTACGATAAAGATGGTGACGTCGATTTATTCGTGGGAACGCGAATGGTGAATGCAAAATACGGTCAAAGCGCGCAAAGTAATTTATTCATTAACGACGGAACCGGAGGATTTAAGAATCAATCGAAACGCTATATGCCGCAGGTGACTGATTTAGGGATGGTTACGGATTCAGAATGGTCTGATGTCAATGGGGATGGATATGTGGATTTAGTGGTGACACAAGATTGGGGTCCGGTAGTCGTGTTTAAAAACGAGAGAGGTAGAAAATTAACGAAGCAAGAGCCGGTGGCTGGATCGGAAGGTCTTTGGGCTTGTGCTAAACCAGCTGATATTGATGGCGATGGAGATGTGGATTTTGTATTGGGGAATTTTGGCCTAAATTCTAAAATTAAAGCATCTGTGGAGGCCCCAGCCTATTTACACGTGGGTGATTTCGATAAGAATGGGGTGGTAGAACAAATCATCTCTTGCGTGACGGAGGATGGAAATACCTATCCAATGGTGTTAAAAGGCGAGATGCAGCGTGCGCTTCCGATGATTAAGAAGAAGTTTATCAAGTACAAAGATTATGCGAATAAGAAGGTGGAGGAATTATTCACGGATGAGCAGCGAGAAGGTGCAACTGTGAGACAAATTCAAACGACGTCTTCTTCTTTCATGATCAATGATGGGAAAGGTAATTTCACCTTCCAAGCGCTGCCTTATCAAGCCCAGTTTTCGCCTATTCGCGCGATTCAAACAGGGGACTTTAACAAGGATGGCAAACTAGATATTTTATTAGCAGGTAATTTCTTCGATTCTCTTCCGGAGTGGGGGCGTTTCGATGCGAATTATGGCCTTCTATTAGAGGGTCAAGGAAAAGGTAAATTCGCCGTAAAATTATCGAAGCAAACCGGATTTAAAACCCTCGGTCAAGTACGTAATATGGCGCTCGTAAAAGGAGGAAAGTCGACATACGTGGTTTTGGCCAAAAATGATGAAAAAGCCCAAGTATTTAAATTTTAAAACAATGCGTACCCAAAATTATCTATTCACACTCTTATTTTCTGTAGCTCTTTTTGCCTGCAACTCAGGCGATGATGTAGTGCTTTTCGAAAAATTAGATGCCGAAAAGACACACATTGATTTTGCTAATAATATCACCGAAACCAAGGATTTTAACATCTTGGATTACCTCTATTTCTATAACGGTGGTGGGGTTTCTGCGGGAGACATCAACAATGATGGTTTAGTAGATTTATTTTTTGTTTCAAATCAAGGCAAGAACAAATTGTACTTGAACAAAGGGGAGATGCAATTTGAAGATATCTCTGTAAAGGCTGGAATTGAAGGCTTCTCCGACTGGAAAACCGGTGTGACGATGGCCGATGTGAATGCGGATGGTTTCTTAGATATTTATGTTTGTGCAGTAGGAAACTACAAAGGTTTAGAGGGGTCGAATGAATTATATATTAATAACGGGGACAATACGTTCACCGAGAAGTCGAATGAATATGGTTTAGACTTTACCGGTTTCTCCACGCAAGCAGCTTTCTTCGATTACGATAAAGACGGTGATTTAGATTGCTATTTATTGAATCATGCCGTGCACAACACGCGTTCCTATGACCGCGTAAATACACGATCGTTAAAGGATAACGAGGCGGGTGATTATTTATACCGCAATGACAACGGAAAATTTGTCGATATCTCCAAAGAGTCAGGCATCTACCAAGCGGCTATGGGTTATGGACTAGGCATTTCGGTGGCAGACATTAATAACGACGGCTGGTTAGATATCTATGTGAGTAATGACTTCCATGAGGATGATTATTATTATATCAACCAAAAAGACGGTACCTACAAGGAAGGAATTCGGGATCACTTCAAGCATTTAAGCCGTTTCTCGATGGGCTCAGATGTGGCTGATGATCCTTTGGACATCTACATGTACAAATTGCAATTCGGTTATTTCAATCAATACTCAAGAAACTGCCTTCAGTTGAATATGGGAGGCCAAAAATTCTCCGATATCGCTGCCTCTTCCGGAGTTGCGGCGACGGACTGGAGCTGGAGCACCTTGATGAACGATTACGATGGGGATGGAATTAAGGACATCTTCGTTTCGAATGGTATTTTACGTCGTCCGAACGACTTGGATTATTTGAAATTTGTGATCGGCGATTCACTGCATTATGGCTTGCCTACCTCAGAGAAATTAGACCAAGAGGCGATTGATTTAATGCCAGATGGCCGGGTACACAATTACATTTTCAAAGGCGCGAAGGATTTACGCTTTGTAGACAAGTCTTTGAAATGGGGCTTTGAGGACAAGGGCGTTTCTAATGGGTCTACCTATGCCGATTTAGATAACGACGGAGACTTAGACTTAGTGACGAATAACTTGAACGAAAAGGCGGGTGTCTACCAAAACAACAGTCGTCAATTATTAAAGCACAACTTCGTTAAAATCAAATTCAAAGGGGAGGGCGGTAATACCTTTGGTGTAGGAGCTAAGGTCATCTTGAAAACCAAGGATGGTCAGCAATTGCAACAAATGATGCCGACACGTGGCTTCATGAGTTCCGTGGAGCCTACTTTACTTTTCGGAATTGGAGATTTACAGCAGGTGGATGAGATGCTGGTCATTTGGGAAAATGAGAAGATGCAGATCGTTAAAAACCCGAAGATCAATTCCACACTCACGATGGAGCAGAAGAATGCGAACGTGAATGTGAAGGATTATCAATTCTCTGCACCAGTGAAGCCTCTTTTCGAGGAGGTGACTGCGGGTGTAAGCTTCCCTTACCAGCACCAGGAAAATGTCTATTTCGACTTCAATCGGGAATTGTTAATTCCGTTCAAAGTATCGATCGAAGGGCCTAAAATGGCGGTGGGAGATGTGAACGGTGATGGATTAGAAGATGTCTACGTAGGAGGCGCGAAGTACCAGGCAGGACAATTATTGTTGCAGAAAGGGGCTGGTTTTGTCGTATCCAATCAACCGGTGTTTAAAGCAGATTCCTTGTACGAGGATGTGGATGCCTTATTCTTCGATGCGGATGGCGATAAAGACTTAGACCTGTATGTGGTGACAGGGGGTAATGAATTTTATGACCAAATGCCGGAGCAATTCGATCGTCTCTATACAAACGACGGGAAAGGTAATTTCACCAGAGCATTGAATGCTTTGCCTCCGATGTACGATAACAAATCGGTGGTTCGACCATGTGATATTGATCGCGATGGAGATACCGATTTATTCGTAGGCGGCCGTGTAGTCGGTTATTCCTACGGAGCATCACCTCGTTCGTATTTGTTAGTGAATGATGGCAAAGGTCACTTTGCAGACAAGACAGTGGCTTTAGCTCCTGAATTGCGTGAGGTGGGGATGTTGACGGAGGCGATTTGGACGGATATTGATCAAGACGGCGATGCGGATTTAACGGTGGTGGGAGATTGGATGCCGATCAAAACCTTTGAAAATAATAAAGGTAAATTCAAGCAGATAGAGAATGGTTTAGAGGAGAAGACTGGTTTCTGGTCGGGAATTACGACGGCTGATTTTGACAAAGATGGAGACGTGGATTTCATCGTAGGAAATCTAGGGACGAACACGAAACTGCGCAAAGAACTAGGTGGTCAATTGCGTATGCAGATCAAGGATATCGATAAAAACGATACGAAAGAGCACATTGTTTCCTATAACCGCGGCGATGATTGGTTCCCTATCAACAGTAAGGATGAGATGGGAAAACAGATTCCGAGTGTCATCAATAAGAAGTATACGGCTTACCATATGTTTGCTGGCAAGACGGTGGAGGAAATTTTTGGAGACAAGGAATTAGAGGGGGCAGATGAGAAACGGGTGAATACGTTTGAGTCCGTTTACTTAGAAAACCAAGGAAACAAAACCTTTAAAATGGTCCCACTTCCTGCTTTGGCACAGGTATCTAAAATCATGGTCTTGCATACGGAAGATGTGGATAAGGACGGAAACTTGGATGTGATCGTAGGAGGAAACTTCAACGGAGCATCGATGTACCAGGCGCGTTATGATGCTTTCTTTGGCCTCATCCTAAAAGGAAATGGTAAAGGTGGATTTAATCCATTAATTCCGACGGATACAGGATTGATGCTTGAGGGTGACATTCGTGATATAAAGCAGGTGAAAACGACAGCGGGCATATTGTACCTAGTGGCTCGAAATAACGATAAACTGCAGGTATTTAAGAAATTATAGGATGCGGACACTGCTGGCTCTTGCCCTCTTCACGGTATTCTCTTATGAGTTTCCTAGTTGCTCGAACAAAGCAGCGGAAGGGAAAGAGCTAGCAAAAACCTATTGCGCTTCTTGCCATATGCTTCCAGACCCGGCTATGTTGCCCCAAAATGTATGGCAATATAGCACACTTCCTTACATGGGTATCATGATGGGAGTGGACAAGGAGATCGGGATGCTGGAGAAACCGCTTTCGGATTATACTATTTTAGGGCCAGGGTCGCAGATGATTCCGGACGAGGACTGGGAGAAAATCAAGGCCTATTATCTAGAGGAGGCACCTAAGACTTTGGAGATGCCGGCCTATCAGCCATTAGCAAAACAAACGATTTTCGAGGCAGAACCTATCGTAGCCACCTTACCAGGGACCACTTTACCGAACATGACGGCCGTTCGAATTGATACACGTCATAAGCAAATTATTGCGGGTGACCAGTCTAATCGCGTGATTTGGAAATGGGATCTATCCGGTAAATTACTCGAAACGAAGACGAATCAGGATGCCCTGACAGATATTACCGCCTCTGGTTTGGAGACCTTGTACACTTTTATCGGGACGACGACTCAGGCAAATCCAGATGTGAATGGCTTTGTGAGCAATGCTGCTACCGGGAAAAGGGTGATTCAAGGTTTGAATCGACCTATCAGCCTTGTCTCTGCGAATTTAGATGGGGAGCCAGGGGATGAATTAATTAGTTCTGAGTTTGGATTTAAGGTAGGCGGGATGTCGGTGTGGAAACTCAAGAATGGGGCCTATCAAAAGCAAGTACTAAATCCCCAAACGGGAGCGACTAAGTCTATCGTGCGTGATTTTACGGGGGATGGGAAACCCGACATTTTGGCACTTTTTGCGCAGGGGGATGAACGCATTTTACTGTATGAGAATGAGGGTGGGATGAAGTTTAAAGAAAAGCAGTTGTTGCGCTTCCCTTCTATTTATGGATCCTCTTCCTTTGATATTGCAGACATCGATGGAGACAAAGACTTCGATATTGTGTATTCCGCGGGAGATAATGCCGATTTTACAACCGTCTTGAAACCCTACCACGGGGTTTATGTTTTTGAAAATACGGGTGGGTTGAAATTCAAGCAAAAAGCCTTTTTCTCTCAAAATGGTGCGACTAAAGTCATGCCCGCTGACTTTGATGGCGATGGCGATCCCGATTTGATATCCATCGCTCTATTTCCTGATGTGGCGGCTAGACCTGGTGAAGGGGCCATGTATTTTGAAAACAAAAAGGGGAATTTTGTCCCGATGACTTTACCGATTGAACATTTAGGTCGCTGGTCTGTGATGGATATTGCAGATCTAGATGGGGATGGAGATTTAGATGTGGCGCTGGGTTCGCACGCGGTGGCTAAATTCCCACAAGGAGGATTCGATCCTCAATGGAAGCAGGCAAAAGGTCTGCTCATTTTACGAAATAAAACCAAATGAAATTAGGCCTGAGAGTTTTGATTTTACTGCTACTATGTGGCTCCATCGCGCATGCGCAACGCAGAGGCTATGTCATTTTCTCAGGGAAGATTATTGATGTAGAAAATAAGGCACCTATTGCGGGAGCGTCCGTGTTTTTCTCCGGCTCTTCTGCAGGAGGAACAACCGATTCTTTGGGTCAATTTACTGTGACTATCGCGGCACGTTCTTATCAAGTCATCGCGCGAAGTCTAGGCTATAAATTCAAGACATTTAAACTCGATCTCTCTAAAAATACCCAAACAACGATTGAATTAGAGCGCGCCGAGCAATTATTAGGCGAGGTGGTCATCACGGCTGAAAAGGCAGATGCGAACGTGAATCGGGCGATGATGGGGGTGGAGAAGATGTCGTCTAAGACCTTGAAAAAACTTCCTACCTTGATGGGAGAGGCGGATGTGATTCGCAGTATTTTATTACTACCTGGCGTTTCTACAGTGGGTGAAGGTGCTTCAGGTTTCAATGTGCGTGGAGGCAATGTGGATCAAAATCTGGTTTTATTAGACGGCGTTCCCTTGTTCAACACCTCCCATTTATTTGGATTTTTTACCGGATTTAATGCCGATATGGTGCAAGATTTGAGCCTATACAAAGGCGGGATTCCATCGATGTATGGCGGTCGTGCCTCTTCGGTTTTAGACGTGCGAGTGAAGGAAGGCGATTTTGAGAAATGGTCCTTGCAAGGCGGTGTGGGTCCTATTTCGTCCCGGATATTAGTGGATGGGCCGCTAGTGAAAGGAAAGACCTCGTTGATCGTGGGTGCCCGCGGATCGATTTCTGATTTCTACATGCAGTATTTTCCAAATCCGAGTTTAGCGAAGAGTAAGGCGGATTTCTATGATGTGAATTTTAAGTTGACGCACCGTTTTGGGAAGAACCAACGCATCTCTTTGTCGGGTTATGCGAGTAATGATGGATTCAAATTTGCCCAGGATACCTTGTATTCTTGGAATACGAAGGCGCTAAGTTTCAAGCATAATGCCTTATTGAAGGGCGATATTTCCCATAATTTTACCGCTTTTTATAGCGATTATACCTATGGTATTGAGGGACAAAAAAGCGGCTTAGAATTCCTTTGGAAACCATCCATCATTCAAACTTCCATTAAAGAAGAGTTAAGTAAAGACTTAGGATCTTATGGACGATTAGATCTAGGGGCGGAAGTTTCAGCTTTCACGAATGATGCGGGTAGCTTTTTGCCTAATTCGAGCAGCTCAAAAATCGACAAATTTGCGATGTCCACAGAACATACGCGGGAGATGGCGGCCTATGTAGGTCATAGCTTACCATTAGGTAAAAAACTAAGTTTGGATTATGGCTTACGGTATGCCTCGTATCAATTACTAGGGCCAGGGGATTTTTACCAATATAAGCTAGGTACACCGCGCGAGATCAATACGATTACGGATACCTTGAGCGCCGCTTCGAATGAAGTGGTTGCGACCTATGGTGGCTTCGAACCTAGATTATCGTTAGCGATTAAATTAGATACGAGTTTCTCTATCAAAATTGGTTTCAACCGCATGCAGCAATTCCGCCATTTATTGTCGAATACGATGGCCGTTTCGCCGTCGGATATTTGGAAGAATTCGAATCAACAAATTCCACCTCAAGTCGCAGATCAGTATTCTATCGGTTTCTTCAAGAACTTTACAAATGCGTCGAATGCCGTTTTCGAAACCTCAGCAGAGTTCTACTATAAGAACTTGAACAATGTGGTGGATTACGTGGATGGAGCGCAATTGTATTTGAATCCCACGGTAGAGACACAATTATTAGTGGGCAAAGGCTTGGCTTATGGTGCGGAATTCTTTTTGAAAAAGTCGCGGGGAAAACGTCTAACGGGATGGGTTTCTTATACGTATGCTCGGACGTTTAGAACGATTCAGGCGAATGAAAATCAGAAAGAGGCGAACTTTGGGATTCAATTCCCGGCGAATTTTGATACGCCACACACCTTT
>JBEBBJ010000094.1:0-5997 GCA_041158445.1 Bacteroidota bacterium | reverse complement strand
CTAGATGCCTTGAAATTGTTTAAAGATCGTTCGTTCTTGATCTTCTTTATCTCCTCTATTTTGATCTGCATCCCCTTGTCCTTCTATTACGCGATGGCAAATCCTTCCTTAACGGATTCGCACATGAGCAATGTGGAGAACAAAATGTCTTTAGGGCAGGCTTCCGAGGTGATATTTATGTTGTTGATCCCTATCGCTAAGAAAATGCTCGTGGTAGGTCTGGTGGCCTGGATTATCCGTTTCTTGTGTTTCGGCTATGGGGATGGTATTTCTAGCGAATGGATTTTGTACATCGGAATTATCCTGCACGGGGTTTGCTATGATTTCTTCTTTGTGACGGGGCAGATTTATACAGACCAAAAAGCGGGCGAAAAAATCAAGAACTCGGCTCAAGGATTAATCACCTTTGCGACCTACGGCATCGGGATGGGCATCGGCTCTAAACTTTCGGGGATCGTTCTAGACTATTATACAGTCAATGACATAAAGGATTGGCAATCAGTTTGGATGGTGCCAGCTGCGATTGCAGGGGTTGTTTTACTACTCTTCGTGTTCTTCTTTAATGAGAAAAAGACTACGTATTCTTAATCTTCCGCAACATAAAGGGCATAATCGAAGGAAAGAAGCGCTTCACGAAAAGGCCAAAACCTTCGAGGAATCCACCGACAAAGAATTCATTTTTCTCCGCTAGAACGGCTTGAAGAATCTTTTGGGCAGTAATATTGGGATCTAGGCCTTTGGCCTGATTCGGATCCATTTTACCGTAGGCCTCCCCTTTCTCGTTCATCGCATGAAGGGAAATGTTCGTTTTGATATAACCTGGCAAAATAGTCGTTACGCGAATACCGTCATTGAAGACCTCTGCCCGCACGGAGTCGAAGAAACCAATCAAAGCATGCTTGGTTGCCCCATAAGCAGCACGACGAGGAGTCGAAATCCGACCCGCCACAGAGGCGATGGGGACGAAAACACCCGATTTTTGGGCGGTAAAGATTGGCAAAACAGCCTGAGTCAAGGATACAATCGAAAAGAAATTTACCTCGAAAAGACGTCGATATACATCGAATGTCGTGTCTTTCACAAAAGAACGCTGGGAAACGCCTGCATTTAAAACTAAATAGTCAATTCGGCCATAGGTATTGATCACATCCTGCACGCGATCGGCATGTTCTGCCACAGAAAGCATATCAAAAGGAAGTACATAGACATTCCCACAGGCTTTTGCCACCCGCTGCAATTCCTCCTCCCGACGCGCTGACAAAACTAATAAAGCTCCTTCTGCCGCAAAAGCGTAAGCTAAGGCCTCGCCGATTCCGGACGACGCGCCCGTAATCCAAACTACTTTGTTATGAAATTTCATGGGCTGCCATTTTAGCTTCTAGGGCCTGAAAGAAATCGGCCATCGGGTTTACTTCTAAGCGTTGTAACTTCTGCCATAAACGCACGGCTTTGGTCATTAATCCACTCTCGATTAAGAATCCATCGTGCCCATACAAGGAATCGATGACGTGGAAAGAGGCTCCTGGGATGTATTTGGCCAAAAACTCTTGTTCTATAATCGGAAATAACGCATCTGATTTAATACCGATCACGAGCGTTTTCGACTGAATTTGCTTCAAGGCAGCCACGGCACCTCCTCTATTACGTCCTACGTCTTGCGAATCCATCATCTTCGATAACTGAAAATAGGAATACGCATTGAAGCGTTGTGCTAATTTATCACCTTGGTAGCGTTGATAAGAAACAGCGCGAAGCGAAGAGCCATAGGAATTTTCCTTGCGAGCTTGGGTAATTTGGTAGGTTTCGTAATTGCGGTAGGAGATCAAGGCAGTCGCACGAGCGGCCTTCATTCCTTCTAAACCGGCTTTAGGCTGCGATTCTTTCCAAGTAGGATCGACTTCGATGGCCATTCTTTGGGACTCATTAAAGGCAATTCCCCAAGGCGAATGAACCGCGTTCGTCGCCACTAATATCAAATTTTCGATCAAACCTGGATTCATAATCGCCCATTCAACGGCTTGCTGGCCGCCTAAAGAACCACCGATGCAGGTTTTAATCTTCGTAATCTTCAATTCTTTACGTAAAACCTCGAAACTAGAGACCACATCCCGAATCGTCACGTCTGGAAACGAGTGAAAATAGGGTTTTCCTGTTCTCGGATCCACCGTTAAGGGACCAGACGAACCGTAATGCGAGCCTAAAATATTGACACAAACGATGAGGTTATTCTCCGGATTAAACAACTTTCCGGGTCCTACCAGTCCTTGCCACCATTCTGCCACATCGTGACTTCCGGTGAAAGCATGGCAAATCCAAACGACGTTGTCTTTTTTCGCGTTTAGTTTGCCCCAAGTTTGGTACGCTAAATCTAAAGCAGGCAATTCACCCCCTAATTCAAGGGCAAAGGGAGACGCAGAATGAAAATGATGAAACTCAGCTTGCATGCACAAAATGGTTTATATTTCCCTAAACAGGCACCGCCTGGGGTAGGAATTAGCACCGGGGTCTGCTTTCGCGGACGGGTTGCCAGAAGTTCATTGAGCCTAGTCTCTCCCTTCTTCTTTATAAATCAACAAGCGAGGCTTTTTGATTTGAGGATGCAAGTAACAGCCGAAATCCCTTTTTTCCAAAATCTTTGCCGATTAATTCCTTTCTGACGATATTTGCCCTATGTTAAAAATGGCGCTGTTTTATGGGATTTTAGGGGGACTTTTGTATGGTTTAGCGCAAACTAGCGTGCTAACATATATGCATCCAGACCTAAAATTCATCTTTGTTTTTCTTTTGTTCCAAACCTATTTAACCTTCAACCTCGCTCAATTAGGTTTAAAAAACGAAGGAGAGAAATTCATCCCATTTCAAATGATTTCGCTCACGATTCGATTTATTTTAAGCGTCGTTTTCATCGGATATTTCGCTTATATCCACACTCCAAATATGGTCTTGTTCGCCAGCAACTTTTTTGTACTCTATTTATGTAGTACAAATTTTGAAATTTTTGGTTTGCTTCGTAACTTGCGACGTTTTTAGAAAATAGCAAGATTAATGTTTCAGATGCAGGTGAAGACTTCAACACAAAAAATGTACTTTTCGAATATACTACTAGGGCTTTTCTTGAGCTTTATTAGCCTACATGTGTTCGCAAACGAACCGGTGGCTGCGCACGATTCTGCATCACACGACACAGCCGCTCACGCGACTGCTCCTGCTGCTCACGAAGCAAAAACAGAAAAATTCGATCCAGGCAAATTAATTCTACACCACATTGCAGATGAGCATGATTGGCATTTCTTCACGATTGGCCATTTCCACGCTACTTTGCCATTGCCTTGTATCGTTTACACCGAATCAGCAGGCTTACAAGTATTCTCGTCTTCTAACTTTAAAAACGAACACCACGAAGAAATCGCTTACAATGGATTCGTTTTAGAGCACGGTAAGATTCACGCGGAGAATGGCGAAAAAGTATACGATTTCTCGATCACGAAGAACGTAGCCTCTCTATTATTATCAGCAGTTTTATTATTGTCTATCTTCATCGGTATCGGCAAGAAATACAAAGAAAACCCTCACAGAGCACCGAAAGGCCTACAATCTTTATTTGAGCCCATCATTATTTTCGTGCGTGATGAAATCGCAAAGAATAATATCGGAGAGAAACACTACCGTCGTTTCATGCCGTATTTATTAACGATCTTCTTCTTTATTTGGTTTAACAACATGTTAGGCTTGATTCCGGGAGGCGCGAACCTAACAGGTAACATCGCCGTAACTTTAGTTTTAGCGATTATCGCCTTCTTCGTGACGAACTTTAATGGTCGTTCGACGTATTGGACTCACATCTTCGCGATGCCAGGTGTACCGAAGTGGATGTTAGTGATCTTAACTCCGGTAGAAATCGTGGGTATTTTCATGAAGCCTTTCTCGTTAATGGTTCGTTTGTTTGCGAACATTACAGCGGGTCACATCATTTTATTAAGTTTAGTATCCTTGATTTTCATTTTTGAAAATGCGGCTTTAGGTCTAGCAGTAGTTCCTTTCTCCCTTTTCATGAACGTAATTGAGCTAATTGTTGCCTTCATTCAAGCCTTCATCTTTACGATGTTAGTTTCGACGTACATCGGAGCGGCGGTAGAAGAGCATCACCATTAATTTGTAAATTATTTTTTTTATATAAACCCAAATCGTATGTCTATTTTATCGATTTTATTAGAAGTTTCTGTAGGTCTTGGTCTTGCAGGTATTGGTGCTGGTTTAGCTGCTTTAGGAGCTGGTTTCGGTATCGGTCGTATCGGTGGTTCTGCAATGGAAGCTATCGCTCGCCAACCAGAAGCATCTGGAAAAATTCAAGGTGCGATGTTGATCGTTGCTGCCTTCGTTGAGGCGGTTGCGTTATTCGCTGCTGTAATTTGTCTATTGGTAACTTTGAAATAAGATTCCAATCAGAATCGCCAAAGGATTAGCCTTTGCACTAGATTCTACCCCATTTAAAACGCAATTTGGTTTACATTAGGTGCCAAATTGCGTTTTTTGACACGATTTATATTAAATAAAAATACTATGGAGTTAATCACCCCAGACTTTGGACTTATCTTCTGGCAACTAATTGTCTTTGGAATCTTGTTTTTCCTTTTGGCTAAATTTGCTTGGAAACCGATCATTCAATCATTAGCTGAGCGCGAGCAATCAATCGACGAGGCAATCAAATTATCTGAAACAACACGTGCTGAAATGGCCGAGTTGAAAGCAGGTAATGAGCAATTAATCGCTTCAGCACGTGCTGAGCGCGATGCTTTAATCAAACAAGCGAAAGAAGCATCGGATGCGATGATCTCTCAAGCGAAGTTAGATGCACAAACTGCCGCTAACCAAGAAATCGAAAAAGCACGTGTGGCATTCGAACAAGAGAAAGCAAGTGCAGTAGCCGCTATCCGCAAGGAAGCAGCGACTCTTTCTTTAGATTTAGCTGAGAAAGTGTTAAAAAGCCAATTAAAAGACAAAGCAGCTCAGGAGAAATTAGTAACTGAGTGGATGGCTGACGTTAAATTATCTTAATCGAATAGACCATGTCAGAATTAATTGTAGCTCACCGTTACGCTAAATCCCTGCTAGACTTCGCGATCGAGAAGAACGCGGTAGAGGCTGTGGCTAAGGATATGATCGATTTCGCAGAGACTTGCGAAGGAAGTTATGAATTAGTGTTAGCGCTGAAGAGCCCAATCATTAAGCATTATACGAAATTAGCGATCCTTGCGAAGCTATTTAAGGATAAATTCAATCCAGTGACTTACGGTATCTTCGTGATTATCACTAACAAGAACCGCGAGAAGATTCTTCCTGCTGTGGCAAAAGAATTCATCTCGATGTACACGGATTACAAAGGAATCCAAAAAGCGACCGTTACAACGGCTTCTAGCTTAACAGCTGATCAGAAAGCAACCGTAGCTAAAATCGTAAAAGACTACACAGGTAAAGAAGTAGAATTAATCGAACAAATTGATGAGAGCCTAATCGGTGGATTCATTTTGAAAGTAGGTGACCAACAGATCGATGATTCGATCAAGCGGAAGCTGAACGATTTAAAAGTTTCTTTAGCATCTTAATAAGAAAGGCCTTGGAAACAGGGCCTTTTTTTATCTCCCTACCATGAAAAAATTCTCTCTGTTTTTCGGTTCACTTATGGCAGGCCTTTCCGTTGCCTTAGGCGCTTTTGGTGCGCATGCGTGGAAGGATTATTTGCGTGATATAAATCGCTTAGAGACCTTCGAAACGGCTGCACGCTACCAGATGTATGGCGGAATGGCTCTTTTGATTTTGGGGGTTTGGCAGATGAACTTCAGTAATAAGCACTTAAAGTCAGCTGCCTATTTTCAATTTGCGGGAAGCATTATCTTTCCTGGATCTCTGTATCTGATCTGCCTAACGAATATGTCCATCTTTGGAGCGATTGCACCTATCGGTGGCCTTTGCTATATGATGGGTTACGGACTCATGATG
>JBEBBJ010000093.1:0-8729 GCA_041158445.1 Bacteroidota bacterium | reverse complement strand
ATTGCTGAATTATGCCAAAGAGAGGTCACCCATCCCCACCTCAATCAAATCAAAACCCCGCGACACACGATAACGGTAGATTTTCACCTGTTCGTCAATCAGCTGAAAAAACACTTGCCTAAAAACTACGTTAGTAAATCACCCATGTAATGAAGGAAACGATTGTTTTTGTACATGGGATGTGTCACGGCGCTTGGTGTTGGGAAGAGCATTTTATTCCCTTTTTCGAGAAGCTGGGATATACTTGTGTTGCATTTAATCTTCCGGGACATGAGTTACAAGGAAGCACGCGGCGAATTTCGTATTCCTTTGGTGATTATGTAAAAGCTTTACACCGCGTAGTGGCAAATCTGGAGACACCGCCCATCATCATTGGACATTCGATGGGTGGCATGATTCTGCAACACTTCCTTAAAACAGGCACTTGTAAAAAGGCTATACTTTTAGCGTCAGTTCCTCCCTCAGGTGTATTATTCGCTAGCTTGCGAGCGCTCCTTCGGTACCCTGGTTTAATTCCCTATTTGCTTCAGTTGAACTTACTGGGCGGGTTCAAAAAATACCCTCAGTTGATGTTCAATGATCCTAATCTTTGTGAACGTTATGCACCTTTGATGTGTGCTGAATCATTTGTTGCCTATTTAGGATTAATGCTCCCATTAAAACATCGCACTTCGGTACCCCTATTAGTGGCGGGTGGCTCAGCGGATGAATTGATCACCGTTCAGGAATTTTCGAACACCGCGAAACATTACAAGGCGAAACTCGAAATCATCGAAGGCGGGTCACATGATCTGATGCTGGATAAGGATTTTGAGAAGACGGCGGAGGTGATAAAATCCTGGTTAGAGGAAAAATAATCAATTAAATTCCCGACCTTGCCTCCCTAAACCCCCAACACCATGGCCAAAGGCATGAATTCCCAAAAGGCGGCAAAGAAAGAACCCGCTAAAACTCCGAAGGAGAAAAAAGAAGAAAAGAGAGAAAAAAAGAAAGCAGGCTATCAATAGATGGCCTGTTTTTTTAAGTACTTTTGGGGAACATGAGTTCAAAAACCCCCAAGGTATTTTTTATTACCCCACCTTTTACCCAATTAAATACGCCCTACCCCGCGACGGCCTATTTGAAGGGTTTTTTGAATACACGCAATATCTCGTCTTTTCAGGCGGATTTAGGGCTCGAAGTCATATTGCAGCTTTTTTCCGCCAAAGGACTTCAACAACTTTTTACCCAAATTGAAAATTCGGGCAAAAAACTGAATGAAAATGGGCAGCGTATGCTCCGACTAAAACAGTCCTACATTCGCACGATTGACCCCGTTATTTCTTTTTTACACGATAAAAATCCTACCCTAGCGCATGTGATTGCGGAGCAAAATTATTTGCCAGAAGCTTCTCGCTTTCAGCAAGTAAGTGATCTGGAATGGGCCTTTGGGAGCATGGGGGTGCGGGACAAAGCGAGGCATTTAGCCACGCTCTATTTAGAGGATATTTCTGATTTGATTATTGATGCGGTGGATCCGCATTTTGGCTTTAGTCGCTACGCGGAAAGGTTGGGCCGATCTGCATCTAGTTTCCAGGAATTATATGAAGCCTTGAACACACCATTAACCTATATTGATGAGTTATTGGTAGAAGTTTTAGCCCAAAAAATCGCTGCCGAAAAACCCGATTTAGTCGCTATCACCGCCCCATTCCCAGGTAATTTATACAGTGCTTTACGTTGTGGGCAGTGGATTAAAAAACACCACCCGGCCATCAAAGTCGCCTTTGGTGGAGGATATGCCAATACCGAATTACGCTCACTAAAAGAACCGCGCGTTTTTGAATTTGTGGATTTTATCACCTTAGATGATGGAGAGACACCTTTACTGAACCTGTTGGAACATTTAAAAGGTTCGCGTGAATTGAAAGATTTGAAACGCACGTTTTGCCTAGTAGAAGGTGAAGTCACTTACCTAAATGGGTCCAAAGATGCAGACGTCAAGCAAAAAGATGTGGGCATTCCTGATTATTCGGATTTGCCTTTAGATAAATATTTATCAGTCATTGAGATAGCGAATCCAATGCACCGCTTGTGGAGCGATGGAAGATGGAATAAATTGACCCTGGCACATGGCTGTTATTGGGGTAAATGTACCTTTTGCGACATCTCCTTATCTTATATTAAAGACTACGAAGCGACTACCGCACCCATGCTGGTCGATCGCATCGAAGCGATGATTGCGCAAACCGGGAATAATGGTTTCCATTTTGTGGATGAAGCTGCACCGCCCGCCTTGATGCGTGATGTAGCGATTGAAATTATTCGCCGGGGATTGACGGTAGTTTGGTGGACGAATATTCGTTTTGAGAAGAGTTTTACCAAAGAACTATGTCAGCTTCTCGTTCGCTCCGGCTGTATCGCCGTTTCGGGTGGATTAGAGGTGGCTTCGGATCGACTATTGGAATTAATTGATAAAGGCGTTACGGTTTCGCAAGTGGCCCAAGTAGCTGACCATTTTACTCAGGCCGGCATTTTAGTCCACGCCTATTTAATGTATGGATTCCCAACCCAAACCGCGCAAGAGACGGTGGATTCACTGGAAGTGGTGAGACAGCTGGTAGAAAATGGAGTGATGCATTCGGGTTTTTGGCATCAATTTGCTCTAACGGCTCATAGTCCAGTAGGTCTAAATCCTGAGGCATACCAAATACAGATTTTAAATCCAGAACCGGGACGTTTCGCAAACAACGATTTAGAACATGCGGATCCCACTGGAACTGATCATGCCAAATTCAGTGAAGGGTTGAAGAAATCCTTATTCAATTACATGCATGGCATCGGTTTAGACATGCCCTTGCAGGAATGGTTTGATTTCAAAATTCCGCGCACTCAGATCCCGAAGAATTACATTGCCCGCATTCTAACCCAAAAAGAAGATACATTTCCTAAACCTACTGCTAAAATCGTATGGCTAGGACCTATGCCTAGCAAGGTAAAAAAAGCCTTATTATTCAGTTTAGGCAGAGAAGAAGTGGAAATAGAGGTACCAGAAAAACTTGGAGTATGGCTTACAAATGCCTTGCCAGCACTTTCCTTGGGAACTGAAAAAACAGGAACCTTTGCTGAATTCCAAGCTGCCTATTCAGATGCTGGCCTAGGTGATTTCGACAATTTCTGGGAAGGCGAAATCGCCGAAGAATTACGAGAGATGGGATTATTAGTAATATGATAAAAACAAAAAAGCCTCAAATTTCTTTGAAGCTTTTCTCTTAGTTGGCGGTCCGGACGGGACTCGAACCCGCGACCCCATGCGTGACAGGCATGTATTCTAACCAACTGAACTACCGGACCGTCTTGTAATTGGTGGCACAAAATTAGGGAAATTATGCTTTGAAACAATACCTTTGGGTAAAAAAATAAGAAAATATGCACATACCTGCTAGCTACGAATACCCGAATGCGCCGTATTTCGCTGAATATCTGAGTTTTGGAGAAGATGAAAATTTATTTGATGTGCTGAAAAATCAGTACGACGAACTGATTGAAATCTTTGAAAATGCGGAAAAGGGCTTTACTGATAAAGCCTATGAAGCAGGAAAGTGGAGCTTGAAAAGCTTGTTAGGGCATATAGTCGATTCGGAAAGGATATTTTCTTACCGAGTTTTGGCCATATCCAGAGGCGAAAAAACAGCTCTTCCGGGGTTTGATGAAAATGAATACCAAGCAGCCTCCGAATATGAAATGCATGCCACAGAGGATATAGTCGCACAATACAAGGCAACAAGAGAAGCGACAACCCTACTATTACGTTCGCTTTCAACGAAGCAATGGAACCAAATGGGTCAAGCAAATGGGAAGGCGATTAGTGCAAGAGCACTAGCCTGGATGATTGCCGGACACGAAAAACACCACCTTAGGATAATTAAGGAGCGATATTTGAGCCAAAATTCTTAAATTGCCTTATGCATTTTTACAAATACCAAGGAACTGGAAATGATTTTGTCGTGGTCGATGATCGCGCAAAGACCTTTAACCTAAATCAGGAGGCGATTGCGTTGCTATGCCACCGCCGTTTTGGGATAGGGGCTGATGGTTTTATGCTTTTACAAGAAGCAGAGGGCTATGATTTCCGTATGGTATATTATAATTCAGATGGAACAGAGGGGACGATGTGTGGAAATGGGGGCCGCTGTTTAGTTCGCTTTGCAGCAGATTTAGGCATTGTGACCGAAAAAGCCCATTTTATTGCGGTAGATGGACCGCATTTGGCCTATATTAATCCAGAAACCATCTCACTGAAGATGATGGATGTGAAAGGTATCGAACAACACAATGACGATTATTTTACGAATACCGGTTCCCCACATTTCGTGCGTTTTACGAAGCAGGTGCAGTTTTATGATGTCAAAAACACCGGTTTAGCGATTCGCTATTCCGAAGCATACCAACCCATCAATGGGACGAATGCTAATTTTGTAGAAAAATTAGATGACCAAACCCTCTTCGTACGCACCTATGAGCGCGGCGTAGAGGACGAAACTTATTCTTGCGGTACGGGTGTGACGGCAGCAGCTTTAGTAGCTAAAACCTTCCAAAACATACAAACTCCCGTTAAAATCAAAACCCTAGGAGGTGAATTAGCCGTGAATTTCGACGGCGATGCCATCTCTGGATTTACAAATATTTTCTTAATAGGCCCGGCAAAACACGTGTTTACCGGCACAATTTCCGTGTAATATGACCTTAGATTCAACCACACAACAAAACATTGATCAATGGCTTTCTGGCCCCTACGACGCTGCGACGAAGGCGACGATACAGGAATTAATCGCAAAAGGAGATCAAACTACTTTGACTGATTCATTCTACAAATCGCTGGAATTCGGTACAGGCGGTATGCGCGGTGAGATGGGTGTAGGCTCGAATCGCATGAACAAATATACGGTAGGCGCTGCCACACAGGGCTTTGCGAACTATTTGAATGCGTCATTACCAGGCCAAAAAATCAAAGTAGCCATCGCGCACGATTCACGCAACAACTCGCCTGAGTTCACCCGCATCGCTGCAGACATTTTCACTGCGAACGGCATCGAAGTCTTTTTATTCCCAGCCTTACGCCCTACGCCTCAATTATCCTTCACGGTTCGCCACCTAGGCTGCCAAGCAGGATTAGTGATCACCGCATCGCACAACCCGAAGGAATACAACGGATACAAGGCGTATTGGTCTGATGGATCACAGGTCGTAGCACCTCACGATAAAAACATCGTGAAGGAAGTAAACGCGATTACGAGCATCGCTGATATCAAATTTGAAGGAAACGAAGCTTTATTGCACCTATTAGATGGTTCCATCGACGAGGCCTACCTACAAACGATTTTAGTCAACTGCCGCCAGCCAGAGGTGATTAAGCGACAAAAAGACCTCAAAATCGTCTTCTCTCCTATCCACGGAACCGGAATTACTTTAGTTCCTCAAGCCTTGCAATTGCTAGGTTTCGAGGCCGTAACGGTAGTGGAAGAGCAAGCAGAACCGAATGGCAATTTCCCAACGGTGATTTACCCGAATCCGGAGGAGAAGGAAGCGTTGACTTTGGCATTAAATAAGGCCAAAGCCATCGACGCTGACCTTGTCATCGCGACAGACCCTGACGCAGACCGCGTGGGTGCCGCAGTAAAAAGCCCAGACGGCGAATGGGCCCTCCTAAACGGGAACCAAATGGCCAGCCTCGAAGACCATCGTGACGACCGACTTAATCGACAAAATGTGCGCCTCCAAAGGCGTACCTTGCTATAATACCCTCACCGGTTTCAAATACATCGCCCAAGTCATCCGCGAATTAGAAGGAAAAGAAAAATTCCTAGGCGGTGGCGAAGAGTCCTACGGCTACTTAATCGGCGATGCAGTACGTGACAAAGACGCTGTAGCCTCTTGTGCCATGATCGCAGAATTAACGGCATACGCGAAAGACCAAGGCAAATCATTATTCGACTTCTTAGCGGAGATGTACGTTGAAAATAATTTCTACTACGAGGGACTAATTTCCTTAACGAAAAAAGGAAAAGCCGGCGCCGAGGAGATCAAACAAATGATGATTAACTTGCGCTCGAACGTCCCAGCAACGGTTGCAGGTTCAAAACCCGTTCGCGTATTAGACTATGAAGGTTTAGTTTCGACTGACTTATTAACAGGCGAAAGAACACCTATTAAAGTAGGTTTAGGGATCGAGGCGTCGAACGTGATTCAATTAATCTTAGCCGACGGATCTAAAGTATCCGCTCGCCCATCCGGCACCGAGCCTAAAATCAAGTTCTACGTTTCGGTTAACGCTCCTTTAGCTTCTGCAGCTGACTTTTTTACCGTGTATGCAGAGTTGCAGAAGAAGGTGGGGGTTATTCAGGAGGATTTAGGGTTGGTTTAGATTAGAGATTATAGAGTAGAGATAGGGGATTTAGATCTCTACTCTTTGCTCTCTAATCTATACTCTTTTAGCATAGAAAAAGGGCCTCAGATATGAGGCCCTTTTTCTATGCTAATTTAAACTCACTCGTAAAGTGGAATTCAATCTCCGGATTGTTCGTCTGGTTCATGCGGAGAATCCAGTCTGATTCTGCTAAGAAGACGTAGTTGCCGTCTTTATCTTGGGCGATGTTTTGGCCTTTTAAGCGAACGAATTCTTGCAGTTTCTTCGGGTCTTCGGAAGTGATCCAGCAGGCTTTTGTGACTGACATACCGTCGAAGCGACACTTCGCACCGTATTCGTGTTCTAGGCGGTATTGGATTACTTCGTATTGTAGATCCCCTACCGTTCCTACGATCTTGCGATTGCCTAGTTGGGGTTGAGTGAATAATTGGGCTACTCCTTCGTCGGTTAATTGGTCGATACCTTTTTCGAGCTGTTTTGCTTTCATCGGATCGAGGTTGATTAACTCCTTGAAGATTTCAGGGGAGAAGGAAGGAATGCCTTGGTAGTTTAAAACTTCGCCTTCGGTGAGGGTGTCCCCGATTTTGAAATTACCAGTATCATAAAGACCTACTACGTCGCCTGGGAAGCCTTCTTCGATGACCTCTTTGTCTTGGGCCATGAAGTTATAGGGGTTTGCGAAACGAACGTTTTTCTTTAAGCGGATGTGCTGGTAGAAGGTATTGCGTCTAAAGACACCAGAGCAGATGCGCAAGAAGGCGATTCTGTCGCGGTGTTTTGGGTCTAAGTTCGCGTGGATTTTGAAGATGAATCCAGTGAATTTTTTCTCTTCTGGTTCCACGGTACGGATATCGGTGCCACGGGCTTGTGTGGAGGGGGCGATTTGGGTGAAGGTGTCAAGTAATTCTTGTACCCCGAAGTTGTTTACGGCGGAGCCAAAAAATACAGGAGCGATATCCCCAGATAAATAGTCGTTGCGATCAAAGGGTTCGTAAACGCCGTCGATTAATTCTACGTCTTCGCGTAATTGGTTCGCGTCACGGTCTCCTACGCGAGCGTCCAAGTCCGCTGAGTCGATGTCGACTGCGACTACTTCTTTTTCGATTTTGGTTTTATTCGCTGAGAATAAATTCAGCGATTTTTCCATGAGGTTGTAGACGCCTTTGAAGTTTTGGCCCATATTAATCGGCCAAGTCAAAGGACGCACGGAGATGCCTAATTTTTGCTCTAATTCGTCCAAAAGGTCGAAGGGGTTTTGGCCTTCGCGGTCCATCTTGTTGATAAAGATGATCACAGGAGTCTTGCGCATGCGGCAAACCTCCATTAAACGCTCTGTCTGCTCTTCCACACCCTTCACGCAGTCAATCACTAGAATCACTGAATCTACGGCCGTTAACGTACGATACGTGTCTTCTGCGAAGTCCTTGTGACCCGGCGTATCCAGAATGTTGATTTTTAATTTATTGTATTCGAAGGTCATTACGGAAGTCGCTACCGAGATACCACGCTGACGTTCGATCTCCATAAAGTCAGACGTCGCGCCTTTCTTAATCTTGTTCGACTTCACCGCGCCGGCTGTTTGGATCGCACCCCCAAAGAGTAGCAATTTCTCCGTCAATGTGGTTTTACCAGCATCGGGGTGAGAAATAATCCCAAAGGTTCTACGTTTCGCAATTTCAGTTATAATCTGACTCATTCGTTCTTCATTAAAAATCAAGGTGCAAAATTACGCCAAAAATGGGGGAATTAAAAGGCAAAAAAAAGAGCCGGGGCTGTCGCCCCGGCTCTCCTAATTCAATAATGAGAATTACTCTCTCGTATTCAAGTGAGACTTTGGTCTACCGTACAAGAAGTAAACCACTAATCCGAATAATAACCAAGCTAACGCAAATAATTGCGCTGTGCGGCCTAAGTTCAAGATTAAGAACGTGTTCACAATAATACCTAGTGGAGCAATAATGTTCAAACCAGACACCTTGAATGGACGATCACGGTTTGGATCTCTGAAACGAAGAATCCATACCGCTAAACATACCATCGTAAAGGCGAACAACGTACCGAAGCTAGTCATATCACCTAATAAAGAAATCGGTGTGAAACCGGCTACTAATGAAACCACGGCACCTACTAAAATCGTTGACTTGTAAGGCGTTTTGAACGTAGGGTGAACTTCTGCGAAGAATTTTGGCAATAAACCATCTTTCGCCATACCTAAGAACACACGTGTTTGACCTAACATCATGACTAACATCACAGATAATAAACCTGCTGTCGCAGCAGCTGTGATCACAAATACCGCCCAAGGCTGACCTGCTACATCAAA
>JBEBBJ010000092.1:0-7546 GCA_041158445.1 Bacteroidota bacterium | reverse complement strand
GCTTCGTACCAGCCTACGGAGCCGTCTTCAAAATGGATTTGAAGCTGACCGTAATTATAATTTCCAGCCGGAATATCTTCTGTCATTCGCGCACCGATCGCTGAAACGCGAAGGGGCTTAGAGCGAGTCATTTGGCACATCACATCAATATAATGAACCCCGCAATCCACGATGGGACTTAGTGATTTCATCAAATTGCGGTGTACATCCCACATGTAACCGTGGGATTGCTGGTTTAGATTCATACGCATCACGAGGGGTTTCCCCATCGTCTTCGCGATTTCGATGAACTTAATCCAAGAGGGATGGTGGCGTAAAATATAGCCCACCACTAGTTTCTTGCCACTTTTTTGCACCGCCTCTGCAACGCGAATCGCACCAGCTAAAGAATCAGCGATGGGTTTCTCTAAAAAGACATGGCAACCTGCTTCTAAAGCAGCGATGGAATAGGCTTCGTGTGTATCTGGGTAAGTGGAGATGCAAACGGCATCGGGTTTAGAGTCGGCAAGGGCATCGTAATAGTCGCTGTAGAGCTTTTGACCCCCACCTAATGCTTCATTCAATACTTCTTTACTATTTCCTGGGGAAACGAGTCCACAGATTTCAAATTTCATGTTAATCGATTTAGAGTCGTAAATTAGGAAGAATGATTAGAAATATCGAATCTTCCCCTTTACAAATTATGCGCAAACTCCTTCTTTTATTTCTGTTCAGTTGCTGGTCCCTTCAAGCCCAAGACAAATCGGGTATTACAGGGAAACCAGATACCTCCTTTACGAATTACTCAGCCTTGAGAATGGTGTCGAAGCAAGATCCAACGATTCGCTTAGCGGAAGTTCAAAATTCAAAGAGCAAAGTTCAAAGTTTTGTTTACTGCACCATAGGTACACGTAAATTGATGGTGGATGAATATTCCATTTCCTCCCGCAAGCTACCTACGCTGGTTTTTTTCCATGGGGGAGGCTGGCGTACAGGACATCGCAAAGCACTCGCAGATCGCGGTTATCGCGTATTTCTAGTGGAATACCGTTTGTCTACCGAAGCTTTATATCCAGCAGCCATGCTCGATGCCCAGGCTGCCTTGCAATGGATAGCTAAGCGAAAAAATGTAGGTGAAATTTATGTTGGTGGATATTCAGCTGGGGGGCAAATGGCTGCGCTTTTAGGCTCGGTTCAAGATGAGAACACCTACGGGAAAAGAGTTAAGTTAGCCGGTGTTATCGATGTGGACGGTATTTTAGCCTTCATCCATCCCGAGTCTGGGGAAGGGGATGACAGCAAACGTACTTCGGCGGCCACTCATTATTTTGGATACAACAAAGTAGCGGGAGAAGCGATTTGGAAAGAGGCCTCAGCTTTAAGCCATGTCACAAAAGGCGATCCACCGGTTTTGTTTTTAAATTCAGGAGATGATCGAATGCACGCAGGTCGCGATGATTTTATGCGAAAAATGGCGACGTTTGGCATACATACAGAATACTATACCTTCGAGAAATCGCACCATACCTTCGTGCTAATGAATCATTACTTTGACCAGGTGGTAGATAGGATGGACCGTTTTATGAAGAAGCGTTTAGTCGTGGGAGCTGAATTCAAAACGATACAATCTGCCGTAGATGTGGCGCGTCCGGGTCAAGAAATTTATATCAAGAATGGTATTTATCGGGAGAAGATTTTTGTCGATTCCTTGAAGCATCATTTACGTTTTGTGGGGGAAAGTAGGGCAGGCGTGGTGATTCAGGAGACGATTGCGCGGGATATTTGGCGTTGTTCTAATCCAGATGATTACGGTGCTGGCGTGTTGAATGTAAAGGGGCATGATTTATCGTTTTCAAATTTGACGATTATTAATGACTACGGTTTTAATGCCAAAAGTGATGTGACCATTCCTTGCCTAAATGAGGCAGGAAAGGAGACGACGACTACGGTTCAGAAATATGCCTTACCTCGCGAGAAAGGAGAGAAAGAGGGCGAAAAGATCGTGCGTTCGGATGGTCACCAATTCGCGGTTCGGACGATGCCGGGCGCGACTCGTTTGTCTTTTGAGCATTGCACCATGCGTTCTGGAGGTGGGGATACGATGAGTCCTTGGGATGTGATTACGGGGATGTATTATTTGAATGACTGTTTAATCGAAGGAGGAGTGGATTTATATTGTCCTAGGGGCTATGCCTTGGCAGAAAATTGTACATTCGTTTGTCATAATCTGAGTGCGGCGATTTGGCATGATGGATCGGGTGATGAGCAGGCGAAGACGGTTTTGAAGAATTGCCGTTTTATAGGTGATCCGGGATATAAATTAGGTCGCTACCATCGGGAAGCGCAGTTTTATTTGTTCAACTGTTCCTTTGATAAAAATATGGCCGATGCGCCTATCTACCAATCGGGCGATCGAGTGCTCAATTGGGGTCATCGCGTGTATTATTCAGAAAGTCATCGGGATGGGGGAGACTTTGCTTGGCATAAAAATAATACGAAGATAAAGGCCACAGAGATGACATTTAAGTCGATTTTTGGAGAAAAATGGAAAAAATAATTTATTGTATCAACAAAATACATTAACTTTGAACCATTACCTCTAAACTTATTTTTATGAACTCGAGAAGGAAATTTTTACAACAGTCTAGTGCATTCTTAGCCGCTAGTGTTTTGGCTCCTCGATTTTTATCTGCCCAAACTTTCACAAGCCGTCCGGTAGGTATTCAATTGTTTACCTTTTTTGGCAAATTCGACCAAGATGTCAAAGGGAATCTGCAGAAAATCTCAGACCTAGGATATACCGAAATTGAATCAGCCTTCAGTATGTTGCCTGGTTTTTATGGAATGAAAGGGAAGGAATTTAAGGCTTTAAATGCAGATTTGGGTCTTAATTGGGTGGCACATCACGTGGTGGGGGCTCCGCTAAAACCGCGTCCAGGTATGGATATGTCGCGTTTCCCGAAGATGATGAATCTACGTGATGACGCGCAGCAAGCAGTAG
Source organism: Bacteroidota bacterium (assembly GCA_041158445.1). Lineage (GTDB taxonomy): Bacteria > Bacteroidota > Bacteroidia > Cytophagales > Spirosomataceae > Aquirufa. The sequence goes on along the minus strand of JBEBBJ010000092.1, from coordinate 4,566 downwards.
ATAACGCTGCAGAGGCAGGTGTGAAGTATTTAGTTTGTGCGAATATCCCGATTGAGACGAAGGACGAGGTTTCTGAAGCTGTTGTCTCTCTAAATAAAGTGGGTGAATTAGCGAAGAAAGCGGGTTTAACTTTCTGCTACCATAACCACGATGCAGAATTTAAAGTGATAGATGGCCAAAAAGCGTTTGACGTTTTCGCCTCTCAGGTTCCAGCAGACTTATTGAAATTTGAATTAGACTTAGGCTGGGCTTCCAAAGCGGGCGTGGATGTGCCTGCCTTATTTAAGCAGCATCCGGGACGTTTCCCACTCTGCCATATCAAAGATTTTGACTCAGAATTTAAAAATATTCTCCCAGTGGGAGAGGGTGTCATTAACTACAAGCGCATTTTTGATGCAGCTAAATCAGGAGGATTAGAACACTTCTTTGTAGAACATGACTTCCCGAAAGACGCTTTCGAAAGCCTTCGCATCAGTAAGAAGGCTTTGGACGCAATTTTATAATCCGCCTAACGGTTTTTTAGTGTTTAATGATTGAATTTAGAATCTGGAAAAACATCCCCTCGTGGGGGATGTTTTTTTATTTTAGGATGTAAAACTGGTATGGAGCAAACGCTAAATGGTCGTGATCCATTCCCACCTGGATTGATTTGCCTGACCAAAGGTCTTTCAGCGAAGTAGGGCGTTCTCCATAAGCACCGAGTATATAATAAGTCACCTCTTGTGGCGATGCGCTAAAGTTGAATAAGAAATATACTTTCTCACCATCAACAAAGCGCTCGAAAGCGATGATGGAGTTATTATGAATCTCTAACCAATGAATATTTTTCAAATCAGCCACTGCTTTCAACGATTTACGGAGCTTGATCAGCTTTTGTAAATTCGAGAATACCTGGTTTTCCACCGTATTTTTAGCGTCCACCGCGGCATTTTTCTTCCAATCAATGATTGGTCTATGCATCCAACGGTTATCGTAGGATTTGCCTGGATCTTGTAAATAGCTGTAATCATTTGTGTAAGCCGCCTCGTCACCATAAAATAACATAGGAACGCCTCCCACAAACATACTTTGGGCCTGCATTAAGGTAATTTTATCGATTGATGTCTGAATTTCCTTCGCATCTTTTGCAGCTAAGGCTTTTTCCAAACCGCATAAAGAGGCCAGTGAACCCGATAGACGAGCATCCTGTGTCTTCGGATTCACCGCAAAAAGGGCGCCTGTCGCTGGGGAATCGATTCCGCCGCTATAATAGTTCTTGATATACGAGCGGTGATCGTAAGGATTATATCCAGCTTGTTCGATCATCCAATCGTCATAACCTAAACCAATATCGTCATGGCAACGCGTATACGTTAGCCAAGTCGCACCTTTTGGTTTACGGCTTAATTCGTTTTGTGCGGTGCGCATCACGCGAATATCGCCAGTTGCGAGCGCATCCCATTGCACTGCCATTTGAGTAGCATTATAAGCGAAATCACATTCATGTGTCGCGAAACGACCCGTCCCAAAATATTCCATAATTTGTGCCGGCGCCACAATCGCCTCGCCTAAAATGGCCATTCCCGGCGTTGCCACTTCCACACACATCTTGATTAATTGCAATAACTGGTGGGCTTCGGGTAGGTTTTGGCAAGAAGTGCCCATTTGTTTCCAAATGAAGGCTGGTGCATCAATACGCACCACATCAACCCCTAGATTCGCATAATAGAATACGTTAGCGAGCATTTCCACGAAGACTTTGGGATTCGTATAATTCAAATCCCATTGGTAATGATGGAAAACGGTCATCACCCATTTGTCTAATTTCTCGTCGTAAGTAAAACTGCCTGGTGAACTTTCAGGGAAAATTTCTGGCATCGTCTCTTCCATCGCATCTGGAATGCGGCGGTCGTCGTATAGGTAGAAATAATCTTGGTATTCTTTGATCCCGGCTTTAGCTAGTTTTGCCCATTCGTGGTGATGCGACGTGTGATTTAACACAATGTCGATCATCAAGTACATATCCTTTTGCTGTAATTCTTGCTGGAAAGCGCGCAGATCTTCGATGGTTCCTAGCTTTTCTTCTACCACCCGGAAGTCTTCCACCGCATAACCGCCATCACTCTCGCCTTCAGGGCTCTTAAATAAGGGCATCAGGTGGAGGAAATTCACGCCTAATTTCTCCAAATAAGGTAATTTAGCCGGCAGGTCCTTAATCTTTCCCGCGAAACGATCCACGTAAAGACTCATCCCCACGAGGTCTTGACTTAAAAACCAGTTTTCGGTTTTCTTCGCTTTCGCCTCATCCCGCTTTTTCAAATCCGCACTGCGATCTAGGTGGGCTTGAAAAATAGCGTTGATTAAATCGGTGAATAAAGGACTGTCGCCATAAATCGTACTGAAATGGGTATGGATATCGTCCAAATTCGCAGTTAAACGCTCTTGAAAGCCTGCATCTTTGATCTTATGGTTCTTTATAAGCGCATGCGCCTGTTTTTGTAAAGCGGAATTGTACACGTTCTATTAATTAAAAATACTGTTGTTCAAATTTTTAAAGGCCTCCATCGCCCCTAGGTATTCGCACGTTCTTGCACCTGCTTTGTTGGCATTTTCCACAATCTTTTTCCAAGCTGCAAAATCAAGATCTTGGATTTTTAAACCATCTAATTGATAAAGTACAGCACCCACAAAGGCATCGCCAGCACCCGTCGTGTCGACCGGTTTAATGGCAATACTAGGAATAACATAGGTTTTGCCAGCTAGGCCTAATAAAGTACCCTCTTTCCCTAAGGTAATGGCAAAAACACCCTTGCAGATCTCCAATAAGGCTTCCGTTGCGTCCTCTAAGGTCTCCGTCTCGGTGATTAGCATCGCTTCTTCATCTGATAATTTGGTGAAATCGGCCTCTTTTAGGAAGAGTAGACTTTGCTTGATGAAGGTGGGTATTTTATCGCCAAATAATAAATGGCGGTAATTCGGGTCAAAAGAAATGATTTTGCCGTCTTTTTTCGCTCGGTCTTTTAAGGAATAATAGGCCGCATTAAGGGGCCCTTCAAGAAATGCCGTCGCCGATCCGAAGTGAACAATATTCGCGCTAGCCAGATCAATCGCCGCCACTTCCGCTTCTGTTAAAGCCGCATCTGCGCCTCTGTTAAATACGAAATCACGCTCTCCGTCTAGCATTAAGGAAACGAAGGCAAAAGTCGTGAAAGACTTTGGGTCTAAATGAACATGTTTGGTGTCCACATTAAAATCCTGCATCACCGAGATGAGCTGGCGACCGAAAGGGTCATTTCCTACTTTGGCACTTAATAAAACCTCACCACCTAAAGCTCCTATCGCGGCTGCTACATTCGTGGGAGCACCTCCCGGTTTCTTTAAAAAATGTTGACCGTCTGACAGGCTAGAACCTTTATCAGTACAAATCATATCAATCAAGGCTTCGCCTATACAAATGACACTCATGCGGATTGTTTAGTAGGGGATGGTTTTATAAAGGCAGTCGCTAGGGCTGCGATGGCTAATAAAGCTCCTGCAAAGGTAATCGCATTTCTGGGATCATTGTCTAAAAAATGCTTTAAAATATAGCCAAACGATAGATTTTGCAAGATCATTGGAATCACAATCATCATATTGATGATACCCATATAAACGCCATAACGCTCCTTCGGGATATCGCCCACCACTAGTAAATAGGGGATGCCCATCATACTTGCCCAGCCGATTCCGAAACCAGAAATGGCGAAGAATAAGAGGTTTTTATTCTCAATAACCATATGCACGGTTTTAGCTCCATATTTATTGGCATAACGAGCTAGTGCTAAGGCAGATAAGAAGGTGACGATGTTGTACCATCCATTGACTAAACCGGTCCAAGAAACCGCTTGTTCGTATAGATCTGGGTTATCTTTCGGTGTTGCATTCCAAACAGACAGCGCAATACTCTTAGATGAATTTTGCCAGTAGCAGAATAGGGCATACCATTGAAATAAATACACGAGGGCTAATTGCCACATTACTTTAGGCATTTCACCAATCGCATGGAAAATCTCGAAAATGGATTCCAGTACACTGGTTTTACGTGCCCGAATTTCCTTTAATTCTTCTTCGGTAGGTTCAATTTCCGAGGTCGTGTGCATGCTCCACCAGATGGATCCGATGGAACAAACAGCTCCCAAGAAGAACGAGGCATACACCCAGGTAGGCAAGGAACCGGTTTTTCCGATGAAGATCATCGGAAAGATGAAGAGGGAAAGGTTGGCTAAGGTTTGACCAAAACCCGTAAAGAAACTCTGCATCTGAAAACCTGTCGGCTGCTGCTCATCGTTTAATTTATCTGCCACAAATGCACGGTAAGGCTCCATGGCCGTGTTATTCCCCGCATCTAGGATCCATAATAAACTCGCTGCCATCCATAACGAAGAACTGAAAGGGTATAATAAGAGACAAATGCTGCAAAGAAGCGCGCCTATAAAGAAGTAGGGCTTGCGGCGACCCCACTTCGGGTGCCAGGTGCTGTCACTTAAAGCACCGATGAAGGGTTGAATCAATAGACCTGTAACGGGGCCAGCTAGGTTTAATAAGGGA
>JBEBBJ010000091.1:0-7177 GCA_041158445.1 Bacteroidota bacterium | reverse complement strand
TCTACAGGCCAAAACGCCTTCATACAAGCCCAAGAGTTCACGAAAGTAACCGAGATTACCTCACTAGCGATTACTAAGCTAGATGGTACGGCAAAAGGTGGGGTGGTGATTGGTATTTCGGATCAGTTCAAGATCCCAGTCAAATACATTGGAGTGGGAGAAAAAATCTCCGATCTCCAAGTATTCAACAAGACCACTTTCGTGGATTCGCTTTTCGCGAAAAAATAATTACTTCGCCTTTTCTTTAGCCCAGGTATCTTTCAACGTCACCGTGCGATTGAAGACTAATTTATCTGAGCTCGAATCTAAGTCAAGACTATAATAACCTTTGCGTATAAACTGCAGTGGCTGGCCTACAGCAGCAGATTTCAAACCCGGCTCCACGTAGACCTTTGGAATAATTTGCAATGATTCTGGGTTGATGAATTTCAAGAAGTCATCCCCTAATTCAGAGGCATCCTCCACGATCAACAAGCGATCAAAGTTACGTACCTCAGCCTCCACCGCATGAGCGACAGAAACCCAGTGAATCGTTCCTTTAACGTTAATGCCACTCGTATCTTGACCTGACTTACTTTCTGGGATGTATTCCGCATGCACCTCTGTCACATTCCCTGCCGCATCCGTTTTGAAATCCGTACACGTCACGATGTAAGCACCTTTCAAACGCACCTGCAATCCTACGCCTAAACGGAAGAACTTCTTAGGTGGATCGATCATGAAGTCCTCGCGCTCGATGTATAATTCATTCGAGAAAGGCACAGAACGCTTCGTGATTACCTCGGCTTCTGGATTATTTTCAATCTGTAAGTCCTCCGTTTTATCCGCTGGATAATTCGTAATCACTAATTTAATTGGATCCAAAACAGCCATCACACGATCAGCTGACTTGTTTAAGTCTTCGCGAATACAGAATTCCAAAAGACTCAAATCAATCAAATTATCACGTTTCGCCACCCCGATGCGCTCGCAGAAATTGCGAATCGATGCCGGAGTAAATCCACGTCTACGTAAACCTGAGATTGTAGGCATGCGGGGATCATCCCAACCGTTTACTACTTTCTCGTTCACTAATTGTAGCAACTTACGCTTACTCATCACCGTGTGGGATAAGTTCAAGCGCGCGAATTCATATTGATGAGAAGGAAAAATCCCTAATTTATCTAAGAACCAATCGTATAAAGGACGGTGAACGTCGAATTCAAGCGTACAGATCGAGTGGGTAATTTCTTCGATGGAATCACTTTGGCCGTGCGCGCACGCATGTGCATGTTTGGATGTGCCATATCGATTTTCGCGCGTAATACCTTCTCCCCATCCGCATATTTTCCGGCACGCATGTCACGAAATAGCGCTAGATTCTCTTCTACGCTACGATTTCTGTATGGACTGTGCGTTCCAGGTGTGGTAGGTGTTCCTTTTTGAGCTGCAATTTCTGCCGCCGAAGAATCGTCCACATAAGCGAAAGAAAGCGTAATTAACTTCTCTGCAAATTGGTATAAATCTTCAAAGTAGTCCGAAGTATATAATTCCTCCGCCCAAGTAAAGCCTAACCAAGAGACATCTTTCTTAATCGACTCCACGTATTCTGTCTCCTCCGTCACCGGATTCGTGTCATCAAAACGCAAATTAGTTCCCCCGCCGAAACGCTGCGCTAGCCCAAAGTTCAAGCAAATACTCTTTGCGTGACCGATGTGCAGGTAACCGTTTGGCTCCGGTGGAAAGCGAGTCAAAATACCGTTCGGGTATTTTCCTGACGCGATGTCCTCAGAAACGATTTCTTCTAAGAAATTCAGGGATTTGGGTTTTAATTCTTCCATGTATTATTTTTCGTGTTCCTTTTCGTGTCGACGAATAAAATTTAAGCTATAAGGTTCAAAAATAAACATTATTTGCCAAAATCCGTAATTTGCAGCGCTTTATCGATATGAGAAAAAACAGCCTATTACTCGCCTTATTTATTTGTGGATTTTTCCAAGGCTTCGCCCAATGGACTCCCATTACACTTGAAACAAAAGCCTCGTTCCGGGCGATTCGCTCCCAGGGGAAGCATATCTGGATCGGTGGAACGCGAGGAACGGTGATACATTCGAGCGATGGCGGTGCCAATTTCAATGTCAGCACCGTACCCGGAGCGGATTCTTTGGACTTCCGCGACCTTGCTATCCTAGATGACAAAACCGTCCTGCTGATGAGTGCTGGTCCGGCTGAAAATGGAGCCGCGAAAATATTTCGAACAGAAAACGGGGGCGAAAGCTGGGAACTAGCTTATCAAATCAAAGAGAAAGGCTATTTCTTCGATGCTATTCTTTGGGAAGGGAAACAGGGATTGATTTTATCCGATCCGGCGGGTCCATTTTATGGCTTGATTCGGATAAGCAATAAGGGACGCGACTTTTCTTTACTGAATCCGGCGAGTCATCCCGAACTACAAAAAGGAGAAGCCGCGTTCGCCGCAAGTGGATCTAGTTTACAGAAAACGAAACTGGGTTATTATATCGTGACGGGTGGCGGTTCTAAGGCTAGAGTGTTGTTCAGCAAGGATGCACTGAATTGGGAAAACATTTATTCGGAAATTCCGGGTGGTGAAGGAACTGGATTCTTTAGCCTAGGTGTTCGTGACGCAAAAAATCTATGGATGGGCGGTGGAAATTACTCCCGGATTAAGGAAGGACCGGTGCCGGTTTTAGAAAGTCTAGATGCCGGAAAGACGTGGTCTCCAGTGGCAAATGCACCAGGGTATTATGTAGAGAAAATTCTGTGGGTTGATCCGTATTGGATTCTATCGGGGCCGGCGGAAAGCTCGGCTTTTGACCCTATGAAAAAACGCTGGATTAGCTTAGGAAAAAGTCCTTATCACAATGTGTGTCGAGTAGGCGATCGCCTGTATGGTGTAGGTGGAAGAGGCCAAATCGGTTTCATCAGCCTCTCCCAAATACAGCAACTATTTCTTTCTAAAGAATAGTGAAATAGGCGTTCCTGATAAATCAAAGGCTTTACGCATCTGATTCTCGAGGTAACGCTCGTAACTTTCCTTAATATACTGAGGTAAATTACAGAAGAAAATGAACGTTGGATACGGAGTCGACACCTGCGTACAATATTTAATCTTGATGTATTTTCCTTTCCAGGCTGGTGGCGGATAACTTTGGATCACATCCAGCATCACATCGTTTAATTTCGACGTAGTAATCTTCTGCGTACGGTTTTCGTAAACCTTTAACATAAGTTCCAAAGCTTGGAAGATACGCTTCTTCTCCATCACCGAAGTAAAGATCACCGGCATATAATTCAAAGGCGCCATGCGCTCCTTGATCGCTTTCTCTAATTGAATCGCGGTATTCGTGTCTTTCGCCACTAAATCCCACTTATTAATCATCAATACGATACCTTTCTTAGCCTTGTCCGCCATGCTGACAATGTTCATATCCTGCGCCTCTAGACCCGTTAATGGATCAATCGTCGTCGCATCGATAATGATAATAGCCACATCGCATTCCTCCAAAGCCTTCATCGAACGCAATACCGAGTAGTATTCGATGTTGTCGTCGATTCTCGCTTTTCGGCGAATACCGGCGGTATCCGTAATGATGAAATCCTTCCCAAACATCGTGTAGTGATTTTGAATCGCATCACGCGTCGTTCCAGCCTCATCGGTCACAATCGAACGATCTTTTCCTAAGATCGCATTCAAGAAAGAGGATTTTCCTACGTTCGGACGACCTAAGATCGCCACGCGCGGAATCCCTAATTCTGGATTTTCGATTCCTTCATCCTTAAAATGAGAAACCATCACATCGAGCATATCCCCAGTACCACTTCCGCTTTCAGCAGCAATCGCAAATGGATCACCTAAACCTAATTCGTAAAATTCAGCGGCAGCATAAGCCTTCTCGTGTGTATCGGCTTTATTCGCGATCAAGATAACCGGCTTCTTTGAACGACGTAAAACGTTCGCAAAATCCTTATCCAAATCCGTTAAACCCGTAGAGCAATCTACGACAAACAATAAAACCGCCGCTTCTTCAATGGCTAATTCTACCTGCTCGCGTATTGCTCCTTCAAACTTATCTTCTGAACCATGCACGTAACCTCCCGTGTCAATCACGGTAAAGAAACGTCCTGTCCATTGACCGTAACCATAATGGCGGTCGCGCGTCACCCCGGACAAGTTGTCCATGATAGCTTTCTTTTGTTCGATCAAGCGATTGAACAAAGTAGATTTCCCTACATTGGGACGCCCCACAATTGCAATAATATTTGACATTCTTTGTTTAAATTAATCGAGTGAATACCCGAATGAACGCAGCTTGTCAGTCTTCGCACGCCAATCAGGCTCCACTTTGACAAACTGCTCTAAAAATACTTTTTTACCAAAAAACTTCTCTAAATCCTCTCTTGCCTGAATTCCCACTTTCTTGATATTCTCCCCTTTGTGCCCGATGATAATCGCACGCTGCGATACTCGCTCCACATAAATCTCCGTAGCAATACGTAAAATGGTAGGCTCCTCTTTAAAGGATGTCACCACTACTTCACACGAATAAGGAATCTCCTTTTTATAGTTCAAGAAAATCTTCTCTCTCACAATCTCCGAGGCAAAGAACTTTTCTGGTTTATCTGTCAGCTCTTCCTTATCAAAAAAGGGCGGATGAACTGGCAAATGTTCCATGAGGTGGCTAAAGATTTGGTCCAAATGAACCGACTCCAAAGCCGAAATAGGGATAATCGGTTTGCCCGGGAAAATTCCCTGCCAATACGCGACCTTCTCCTCTAACTTCTCTATGCTCACTAAATCGATCTTGTTTAACAAAACAAGAATAGGCGTCTCTGTGAAATCTTTCCAATTAGTCAAAAAGTCCAAATCTTCGAATTCATCAAACACATCCGTCACATACAATACCACATCCGCATCCTCCAAAGAGCTTTTCACAAACTGCATCATGGATTTATGCAACTCGTATTTAGGCAATAAAACACCAGGCGTATCTGAGTAAACGATCTGGTATTCAGTTCCTTTATGCTCTCCATTCAACATCCCCAAAATTCGGTGACGCGTCGTCTGCGCTTTCGAGCTCACAATCGAAAGTCTCTCCCCCACGAGTGCATTCATCAGCGTGCTCTTCCCCACATTGGGTTTGCCAATAATACTGATAAAGCCTGCCTTGTGTTCTGGGGTCATAGAAATGAAATGTAAAATCTGCCTTAAAAAGGATAGGCAAGAATAATTTCTACAAAGATACTTGTTTTTTCTGAAAGAAACGTGCATCTTTGCACTCCCAATTATATCGCGGGGTGGAGCAGTTGGTAGCTCGTTGGGCTCATAACCCAAAGGTCGTCAGTTCGAGTCTGGCCCCCGCTACATCGAAAGAGGTCTTACAAAAGACCTCTTTTTTTATGCCCTTTTCACAGATTCCCAGCTGCTATTTTCAAATCGGCAATCCGACCGCTAAATAAATAGACCAACCGCTTAATAATTCTTCAACCAAGGTTTAAATCAAAAGCACTAGGTTTACTTTAATTAATACGTGCGCATGAGAAAAACTTTGAAAATTCCCGGAATCGACCAATGCCCTGTTGACGACATCGTCAGCATCGAAGGCAAAGGAAATTATACGACCATCTTCCTGAAGAATGGCGAAACGATTCTGATGGCAAAGACGCTCAAGAAATTCGAATCACAATTGCGCCTAGGCACCTTCCTTCGCATTCACAAGTCCTATCTGGTGAATAAAGTTAATGTCATCGGACATGACCTAGAAGACACGAAGACCGTGAAAACAATCCTGCAACATTCACTACCTGTCTCACGCAGAAAATTAGATTTAGTAAGAGGGCAATTAGCCTAAAAATTTTTCCATAAAAAAAGGGCCTCGATTTTCATCGAGGCCCTTTTCATTTATTCACTAAGCTTATTTCGCTTGTGGCGCCATTAAGCTAAAGAATTGATCTAACTTAGGAGTAACAATAATCTCCGTACGGCGATTTTGCTTACGACCTTTAGAAGTCTTGTTTGCTGATGCTGGCTCATACTCACCACGTCCACCTGCTGTTAAGCGCTCTGGATCCACATCAAATTTCGTTTGTAACACACGTACCACTGAAGTTGCACGCTTCGCTGATAAATCCCAGTTGTCTTGGATACAATCAGTAGAGATAGGCACTGTATCTGTGTGACCTTCTACTAATACATCAAGCTCTTTGTGATCATTTAACACCTTCGCTACTTTCGCTAACACAGCCACCGCTTTCGCGTTAACTACTGCGCTACCTGAAGCAAACATTAAGTTGTCAGAGATCGAGATATAAACAACCCCTTTCTTCACTTCAACTGTTACGTCTTCATCATTCACATCCGCTAAAGAACGCTTCAAGTTCATCACTAAAGACAAGTTCATTGAATCCTTACGTTGGATTGATGAGTTTAGGTCTTTGATGTATTTTCCTTGCTCGTTTAATGCGTCTAATGACTTACGGATACTTTCCGCACCTGACTTATTGATAACTGAAAGATCAGATAAACGATCTAGTAAGTTCGTATTTGTCTTCTTGAAGTAATCTAATTGCTCTTGTAAAGCTTTCAATTGACCATTCTTCGCTTCTAAATCTGTATCTCTTTTTTTCAACTCCCCTTGAAGGCTAGCTGTCAAAGATTGGCAATCAGATAAATCAGCTTTTGCTTTTGATAAAGCTGAGCTACTAGATGCTTGTAATTGGGTTAATTGTGATTCTAAATCAGCTAATTTCTTCTTTCCTACGCAAGAGGTAAACAAGAAAGGCATCATCGCGAACACTAAAAGTAGTTTTTTCATAACGCTGGTTTGTTTAATTATCGAGCAAAAATAAGGATCTCTTGTTATATCCGTATCCCGAAATGTATTTTTTTCTAGATTGTTTTTAAAATTTCTCCTACGTCCTCCCCTAAAACTTGGTTAACAGTTGCCATGACATCAAAGAAAACAGCCATTTTTTCAGGCTCTACCCGGTCGTAAATCAACTTATTAAAGGCGATAACTCCCTTGCGTGCCTGATCTCGCTTCTTTTTTCCGATCTCCGTTAAAAAGATCTTCACCACCCGTTTATCCTCGTAGTTAGCAGAACGTTCGATCCACTTCTTATCTTCTAAGGTTTTCAGCATACGGGTCAAAGACCGTGCCTCCAAACCTAGCGCCGGAGC
>JBEBBJ010000090.1:0-6059 GCA_041158445.1 Bacteroidota bacterium | reverse complement strand
ACTAAAAATAAATCATTCTCTTTTCTACCTTTTTTAGAATGTAGGGAATTAATTAACTTTATTTGTTTATTACTTAGCATCTCTTGAAGAATCAATCAATTATCGGTTTTATTGTTTTGTGTTTAGGTCTGTTTTCATGTAGCCAATATCAGGCATATGAAATGAAAGAACCTATCATCAATCAAATTAATCTGGTAGGTAATCAGCAAATTTCCAGTGTTGAATTACGTAACAATGTGTTAGGTATTAAAAACTCGTACAAAAGATTGCTGCCTGCAAAATTATATACTTATCTGGGCAATAAAAGAAAAAGAAAAGATTCTCTGGGAATTAAGCCTAGTTTTATTCAATTCTTCAAATCACCCAACCCGGCTTATAATGCTGCTTGGTTAACAAGTAATCAAAATCAAATCCTTCGTTATTATCGGGAGAATGGCTTTTTAAGGTCGGTGGTAACTCCTGAAATTGACTCAGCTGGTAATTTATTGACTATTTCTTTTCGAATTCAAGAAGGGGAACCCAGTTATTTTACAAAAGAAGATTCAGTCTCGGTAGACAATCCTATTTTAGCCACTCATGTCAGTGAGTTTTTAAAAGAGAATAGTCTCATCCGTCCCATGGAACGCTTGAAACTATCTGTGATTAAACAGGAAAAAGAGCAATTAAGTCATCATTTACGAAATGAGGGGTATTATTATTTCTCCCCTGATGCGGTAGGTATTCGATTAAACGATAGAAAAGATTCCACTTTACGAAATGTATCTCTTTTCTATAAAATACCTGAATTCAAGAATCGAACTTCCATTCCTAATTACGATCGTCTTTATCGCATCGGGTTACCTGAATTCATCATACTGGACCCCTTTGGTAATCCGGCCCTATATCCACCTTTAAAGAGTTTAAGTAAGTTAATTAACCTCAAAGAAGATGATTTGTACTCGGTTGATCTATTCAACCAAAGTTTAAAGAATATCTATCTCACCGATCAGTTTAAAACGGTTTCTATTCGTTTTGACTCCACTAGGACGCGTTTATTTCCTAAGATAGAGTTGTTTCAAAATGAGAAATACAATTTTAGTTCTGAACTAGGCGGAAGTGTTTTTAGAGGTATTCCTGGTCCCTTTTTAACAAATTCGTTCAAAGTAAGACGCCTATTTTCAAGTCTAGATTATTTAGATTTCTCTGCTAGATTAGGTTATGAGGCGCAATCAGGGTTCATTAATACCGATGAAACAAGGAATAATTTAGAACTGAATTTATCCGCTTCGATTAACTTCCCTACGCTCTATCTACCTTCTTCTATCATTCGAACTTTAGGTGCTTATTATGGTGCTAAAACATCGGTAGGGATTGGCTATGACTTTATTAATAGACCAGAATATCAAAGAACCAATTTCAATTTATTTCAGCGATATACGTGGCAAAAGAAGGAAACAAGCTTCTTTACGCTATCTCTTGTTAATCTTAATCTCCTAAATAGTAATTACCCTGAGACGTCAACTTCTGATGCGTTTAAATCGTATCTACAAGAGTTAAAATTTAAAGGGAATAATTTATACCGAAGTTTCAATCCCAGCTTTGTCAGTAGCATTTCGTTTCAATATGTTTATCGAGATCTACTTCCCTCTAACGAATTAAAGGATGGTTCTATCTTTCAATTGGGCTTAGAATCAGGTGGAACTACTTTGAATTTTATACAGAGTCATAAATTCAATTTTGTAAATGATTTATTAAGCTCCGGTCAAGACATTCAATTTTATCGTTTTTTGAGGCTTAATTTTGATTACCGTAAATATAAAATGCTGGGACGAAATAGGACTTCCCAACTAGCTTTTAAGGTCTTAGGTGGTGTTGCTTATGCGTATGGTGATGAAAATGAATATCAATTACCTTACGAGAAAAACTTCTTTATTGGAGGTCCTTCCAGCGTTAGAGCGTGGAAACCAAGAAGATTAGGACCCGGCTCCTATGTTTCTTCCTCTAATTTAGTCGAACAACCGGGTAGCATTCTACTTGAATCGTCTTTAGAATATCGTTTTAAACTCTTCTCTTTATTTGGCCAAATGAACGGTGCATTCTTCGTTGATGCCGGAAATGTTTGGAATATGAGCCAAGGAAACACAGATGTTACGACTCAGTTTAGGTTCGATGAATTTTATAATCAGATAGCTGTGGGAACTGGGTTTGGTTTACGTTGGGATTTCGACTTTTTCCTGTTACGCCTCGATTTAGCCACCAAAGTGATCAATCCTGCAAATCCTGTAAATGAAAAATGGGTTTTGCCGCAAACTTCTTTCGAAGGAGGACAAAACCCAATTGAATTTAATATAGGTATAGGATATCCCTTTTAGGGATTATTTACGTGCCATTACTTTGATTGCTTTTTCTACAATCGCATTCGCATTTAAGCCGTATTTTTCCATTAATTCAGCTGGTTTACCTGATTCACCGAATGAATCATTTACACCTACGAATTCCATTGGCGTTGGATGATTCATCGCTAAAAATTGAGCTACAGAATCGCCTAAACCTCCATTGTATTGGTGTTCTTCAGCCGTAACCACACATCCCGTCTTTTTCACTGAAGCTAAGATAGCTTGAACGTCTAAAGGTTTAATGGTATGGATATTGATTACTTCCGCATTGATTCCTTTTTCTAACAAGGCTTCAGCAGCTTGAATAGCTTCCCACACTAAGTGTCCAGTCGCTAAAATAGTCACATCCTTACCTTCCACTAAATGTAAAGCTTTACCAATTTCGAATTTCTGATCTTCTGGTGTAAATACAGGAACTACTGGGCGTCCAAAACGTAAGTAAACAGGACCTTCATAATCTGCTATAGCGATGGTAGCTGCTTTCGTTTGATTGTAATCACATGGATTAATAACCACCATTCCTGGAAGCATTTTCATTAAACCGATATCTTCTAAGATTTGGTGCGTAGCTCCATCCTCTCCTAGTGTTAAACCAGCATGAGAACAACAGATCTTTACATTCTTTCCTGAATAAGCAACTGATTGACGAATTTGGTCATATACACGACCCGTTCCAAAGTTAGCAAACGTCGTAGCGTATGGAATAAATCCGCCTAAAGTTAAACCTGCTGAAATACCAATCATGTTCGCTTCTGCGATACCTGTTTGGAAAAAACGCTCTGGGCTATTCTTAATAAAACCTTCTAATTTCAATGAACCGATTAAATCAGCACATAAAGCCACCACCTTAGGATTATGTTGACTTAAATACTCCATTCCTGCTCCAAAACCGGAACGTGTATCTTTTTTTGTTTCGTAGGTAAATAATGCCATTTCTATCTGATTAATAATCTCCTAAAGTTTCTTCTAATTGCGCTAAAGCGTCTTGTAATTGTTGGTCGTTAGGTGCAACGCCATGCCATTTATGCGAATACATCATAAAATCAACACCAGCACCCATTTCTGTCTTCATGATAATCATGATAGGAGAACCGTTTCCTAAAGCAGCTTTTGCTTTGATTAAGGTATTTTGGATATCCTCCGCATTATTTCCGTCCATACGCATCACATTCCAGCCAAAAGCCTCATATTTTGCTTGTAAATCACGGTTGCTCATTACTTTCTCCGTAGGACCATCAATTTGCTGACCATTTTCGTCAATGAAAGCAATCAAATTATCCACTTTATGGTGAGGCGCATACATCGCTGCTTCCCAAACTTGTCCTTCATTCTGCTCTCCATCCCCCATTAGACAGTAAACAGTCGATTTATCACCATTCAATTTCTTTGCTTGTGCTGCTCCAATTGCCACGCTTAGGCCTTGACCTAAAGAACCTGAGGCAATGCGAATACCTTCTAAATGCTCATGCGGTGTTGGGTGTCCTTGCAAACGCGTATTAATCTTTCTAAAGCTAGCTAATTCAGACGTAGCGAAATAGCCACGACGTGCTAAAACACTATAAATCAAAGGCGAAATATGTCCATTAGATAAGAAGAATAAATCTTCATTAGTTCCATCCATATCAAATACAACTTTACCAGCTGCATCTGTTTTTAGATTCATCGTGCTGAAATAAAGATCTACTAAGAGATCTGTACAACCTAATGATCCACCTGGGTGGCCTGATTGACAGGCATGAACCATTCTTAAAATGTCTCTACGTACTTGAGAGCTAATCTTTTTTATTTCTTGTGTTTGCATGGTAGAATATTAGTGAATTTGAGAACTGTGGTTCTTTGTATCCACTTTTTCGATAATGTCTGTAATAATTCCTTTTTCGTCGATGATGAAGGTTGTTCTAGCTACTCCCATATATTGTTTGCCATACATGGATTTCTCCACCCATACACCAAAAGCTTCCGCAATTACATGCTCCGGATCTGACAATAAAGGAAATTGAAGATTGAATTTAGCTTTAAACTTAATGTGAGAAGCATTGCTGTCAATACTAACTCCTACTACCTGAAAACCTTTAGCTTTTAGAGCATCTAAATTCTCATTTAAATTACAAGCCTGAGCCGTACATCCTGGAGTATTATCTTTTGGATAAAAGTACAATACCACCTTATTTGATCCAGGAATTGCAAATGAATTTCCATCAGAATCAAGCATTTGGATACTTGGAGCTTGATCGCCTACTTTTAGCTTCATATTAGGAGATTGTTAATTCGAATAATTTTTGGCCCTCTAATGATCCTTTTAATACATCACCAATGGCAATGGGACCCACACCCGCTGGAGTACCAGTAAAGATATAATCACCCGTTTTCAGTGTGAAATACTTCGATACATCTTCAATCAATTCTGCTACATTCCAGATCATTAATCCAGAATTTCCATCCTGAACTAAGGTTTCATTTTTATGTAAACTGAAATGAATAGGGTTTTCTAAAAGACTCGCTTCAAAAGGCAACATAGTACTTACGAAAGCCGAGCCATTAAATGCCTTAGCCTTCTCCCACGGTAAACCTTTCTCTTTTAATTTGCTCTGCACATCACGCGCTGTGAAATCAATACCTAATCCGTAAGAATCAATGTATTTATGCGCAAATTTTGCTTCTATATTTTTGCCCACTTTGCCTATCCTAAATACTAACTCTAGTTCATAATGAACATCAGAGGAGAATTTAGGATAGTAAAAGTGACTATTTGCATCTAATAAAGCCGTATCAGGCTTCAAAAAGACCACAGGTTCTGTAGGTCTCTCATTCGATAATTCGGTGATGTGATCTACGTAATTACGACCGATGCAAATAATTTTCATGGCTTATTTCAATACTTCTGATACTAAACGAGCTGCATCTTTTAATAAAACAGCAGAGAATACTTTCAAGCCTGAGTTATTAATAATCGCTGCACCTTCTTCCGCATTTGTACCTTGAAGACGTACAATGATTGGGATATTAATTTCACCAATGTTTTTATAAGCTTCAACAACACCATTTGCTACACGATCACAACGAACAATACCACCAAAAATATTGATAAGGATTGCCTTCACATTAGGATCTTGTAGAATAATACGGAAACCAGCTTCAACCGTCTTAGCATTAGCTCCACCCCCTACATCTAGGAAGTTAGCGGGATCTCCACCTGATAATTTGATAATATCCATGGTTGCCATCGCTAAACCAGCTCCGTTCACCATACAACCTACGTTACCATCTAATTTAACGTAGTTCAAATCATTTTCAGATGCTTCTACTTCTAACGGATCCTCTTCTTCGATATCACGTAAAACAGCTAAGTCTTTGTGACGGAATAAAGCGTTATCATCTAAGTTTACTTTCGCATCCACGGCTAAGATCTTATCATCTGAAGTCTTCAACACGGGGTTGATTTCAAACATTGACGAATCAGTCTCTACATAGGCACGGTAAAGTGATTGGATGAATTTAACCATTTCTTTCAAAGCAACTCCGCTTAACCCTAAAGCAAAAGCAACTTTACGAGCTTGGAAGTCTTGAAGACCTACACGTGGATCAATCCACTCTTTAATGATTTTTTCTGGGCTATGCTCAGCTACTTCTTCGATATCCATACCACCTTCTGTACTTGCCATGATTACATTGCAAGCTTTAGCG
>JBEBBJ010000089.1:0-7758 GCA_041158445.1 Bacteroidota bacterium | reverse complement strand
GTCATTCGTACATTCGTTCCAAACTGCTCGGAAGAGTATGTCAAGAACACCGCCCAATAACCCCCAAAGAAGCCTAATAAAGTAATCATCACATAGGCATGCGTCGTGGTGATGTTAGAAATACCGAATAAGTAATAGACGCAAATACCAACAGCAATAAATAAATAAGTCAAAACGGCCTTCCCGCGGCTTTTCAGCCATTGACTCAAAGCTCCTGCAGCAAAATCTCCTGTCGCTAGTCCGATATAACAGAACATAATCGCGTTACCACCGCTAATCTTACCATCAATTCCTACTAGTTGAGAGATTTCAGGCGCTGAGAAAACTAAAATTCCGATGATATACCAAATGGGAAGCCCCATCAAAATGCAATACAAATACTTTTTGAAGGTGGCAGCGCTGGAAAAGAGTTGCAGAAAATTTCCCTTCTTCACAGACGAATCCATCTCTGAATACATCGACGATTCGAAAGTTCCTAAACGCAAAAGCAATAAGGCCAATCCCATTCCTCCACCAATAAAATAACAAGATCTCCACCACTCCGGATCAGGGCTTAAACCCGCAATAATTGGCGCAAATACCGCTCCAGCAGCTCCTACTCCGGCAATAATCAAGGTTCCGATACCGCGTTTAGACGGCGGCAAGGTTTCGTTCACAAGCGTAATACCTGCCCCCAGTTCACCTGCGAGACCTATACCCGCGATAAAACGTAAAATCGCATAGGTATTCAAATCAGTCACTAAACCATTCAGTGCGTTCGCAGCTGAATACAAGAGAATTGAACCGAATAAAACGGATTTACGGCCTTTCTTATCCCCGTAGATTCCCCACAAAATTCCACCCAAAAGCATACCTCCCATCTGAACGTTCATCAAGCTCAAGCCTTGATTCAGTAAATCATCGCCTTTCAATCCCAAACTCATCAAGCTGGGATTACGCACGACAGAAAATAAGATGAGGTCATACACATCCACGAAGTAGCCAAGAGCGGCGACGGCGATGAGCATTTTGGCTTTGGCAGAAATTGTTTCGTTTTCCATACTAGCGAGAAAGCATATCAGACCGGTGAGAGTCTAATTTTAAAAAGATAAAAAGTAATATCGTGAACGACCACAAGGACGATCCACCGTAGGAGAAAAACGGCAATGGGATCCCCATGATGGGCATTAAGCCGATTGTCATCCCTATATTAACTAAAAAGTGAAAAAACAGAATTCCTACTAATCCGAATCCATAAGCTCTCGCAAAACGGGAGCGCTGCAAGTCCGCTAAATACATCAGGCGCCATAAAAAGCCTAAAAAGAAAATGATCATCAGCATCACACCCACAAAGCCATGCTCCTCACCTATCGTACAGAAAACCATATCCGTACTTTGTTCCGGCACGAAATCAAATTTCGTTTGGGTTCCGCCTAAAAATCCCTTCCCCCAAAAACCACCCGAACCAATCGCAATCTTCGACTGTGTCACCTGATAGCCTAAACCTCTCGGGTCAAAACCTGGATCAATTAACACGCGAATCCGGTTTCTTTGGTGCTCTTGTAACACATTATTGACCACCCAATCCACTAAAAGCGCTAAGGTCATAATCACCGCAATGGCACCCGAAAGGCGTAAATAGGTCTTCGGATCGCGCTGTAAATAAATGGGCATAAAAAGAACAAAAAGCCCGGCTAATAAAACTAAGACTAACAAGATAATCCAAGCCTTAACGAGTAAAGCCGACACGAACAGCACAATTCCTCCAATGAATAAGGCCGGATAAGTTCCAGGCAAGCCCTCTCGGTACAATAAAATCAAAAAGGAGGCGAAAACTAGGGCTGAACCTGTCTCGTTTGATCCAATAATCAACAGCATAGGAATCCCAATAATAAGGGCCGCCTTCCATTGAAAGGAGAATTTATTCAAGTTGACTAAGGGGTCATTTAGGTATTTGGCGAGCAAGAGGGCCGTTGCTGTTTTGGCAAACTCCGCCGGCTGAATCGTCACACCGCCGAACTTAAACCAGGAATGAGAACCATTGATGGTCACCCCTAAAAAGGGAACTGCGAGTAGCAAAAGCAATAAACCGAGGTAGATGAAGAGGGCAAAAGATTCGAAAAAACGAAAATCAATCACTAAAATGCACACAATCAACACGAAACTCGTCCCGATCCAAACCAATTGTTTCCCTGCATTGGAATCGTAAAAAGCCGGATCCGAAAAGCTCAATGGCGCATCCGGACTGTAAACCGCCGAATAGATATTCATCCAGCCTAAACAGACAAACAGGACATAGAACCCCACCGTGATCCAGTCAATGCGCCCCTGAATGTGATTCGAATCTGTCATTTTTTCGTAGAATCAATAGCTACCTTTTTACGTGTCACGCTGTATACGTTAGGCAGGTAATTCATATTCATAAATTTCGTCTCCACCGCTTTGCGATCTACCTTCCGTTTCAAGTATTTTTCAACGACTAAAGAAGCAATCGGAGCCGCAGCAGACCCACCAAAACCCGCATTCTCTACAAAAACAGCAATGGCTATTTTCGGATTATCGCGTGGCGCAAAGGCAATAAAAATGGAGTGATCTTTCCCTTTTTGGTTTTGGGAGGTACCCGTCTTCCCTACCATCTTGATATCCGGAATGCGTCCATCCGCCTCTACCGTTCCGTGTGTTACCGCATCTTCCATGCCATCAATCACGACATTGAAATACTTCGCCTCCACACCCACTTTTACCGGCGTTTTATAGAAAGGGTCAATACTTTTCTTTAAACCTATTCCCTTCACCACATGTGGCGGAATGTACCATCCTCTGTTCGCGATGATCGCAGCAAGATTAGCCATTTTTAGGGGGCTAACGACAATTTCTCCCTCCCCAATACTAATCGAATAAATATTCGAAAACTTCCACATTTTCTCCCCCTTATAGACCGAATTATAATAGTCCACATTAGGCAAAATTCCCTTCTTCTCATTCCCTAAATCCACGCCTAACTTCCGACCAAAACCAAAATTCGCCACTAAATCCGCCCAGCGTTGCAAACCTTGTGCCGATCGCTCATAGGTATCACCCGTAGTATTATCGTAGACCATTTTCCTAAAGGCATGGTAAAAATAGGGGTTACAAGACACCCGAATAGCTCCTCTTAAATCCACAGGACCATGTCCATGGCATTTAACCGGCGCTCCCGCATGAGAGAAAACCGTGCCTGGCCCGATAAATCCGAGCTGTTGTCCCACTAATGCCTGTACTAATTTAAAGGTAGATCCCGGGCGATAATAAGCAGATGGAGGACGATTCAACAAAGGCTTCATCGGATCTAAGGCTAATTGCTGGTAATACTTGGAGAAATTATTCCCAGTAAGTAAGCTCGCATCATAGGACGGCGCAGAAACCATAGCTAAAATCTCCCCCGTGGAAGGTTCAATCGCCACTAAACTGCCTACTTTATGCTGCATCAAGCTATCCGCATATTCCTGAATCGTTAGGTCGATGGACGTGTATAAGTTATTTCCAGATACAGGGTTGATGTTTAAAGAGCCATTTTTATAATCGCCCTTTTCCACCCCATTACTGTTCACCATCCGGTATTTTACCCCTCTTTGGCCACGTAAAGTCTCTTCGTAAAAGGATTCAATTCCTGAAATACCCACATAGTCTCCTTGGCGGTAATAATCGTCTTTCTGATCCGTCAGAGCAGTCGGGCTGATCTCGGCTACATAACCCAAAGCATTCGAAAAGGAACGAGATTGATACGTTCTAAAGGCATTGGTCTCAAAAAAGAAGCCCGGAAAATCTACCATCGCATCTTGCACACTCGCAAAATCTTCCTTCGATAAATGCTTCAGAAACAGACTCGGTTTCACCCGCGAATAAGCTCTAGCGCGCTGGGTGGTTTTGATAAAGTATTCCCGTGTGATACGAAACACGCGGCAAAATTGATTCGTATCCTTCACCACCGCTTTTCGAGGGATGATGTAGAGGTCGTATACGGGCGTATTGTAGACGATTAATTTACCAAACCGATCGTATACCTCCCCCCTAAATGGGATCTGAATAATCTTGCGAATCGCGTTATTATCCGCTGCTTTCTCATAGGTATCATCGATCACCTGCAGGAAAAATAGCTTCCCGATGAACAAGAGACCAATGAGGCCGAAAAACAAGAAGATCAGGTTTCGCCGTTGAGTAAACAAGTGGATTGAATTTTAATGACAAAAATACAGAATATTCTGCGCTTCTGCGAACCCTATTTGGGAAGACTTTTGATCAAGGCGATCAGGGCAAATGCGATCGATCCAAGAGAGAAAATGATCGTAAACCAGGGCTTATCCGTAAAAAAATAGGCATCTAAATAGCGCCCAGCAAAAACGCCTGCCACGATGGTGACGAGCATCTGAAAAGCGGCCCCTAAGAATTTTTGGTAGGAATTCATATTCGCCTAAAATTATCCAATTTTCGGGAAGATAAATTGTAAATTTGAAAATTGTTCCGTCGAATCCTATGTACAGGCGTCTTGTCTTCTTATTTCTAGCCCTGAGTACTTGGTCTTGTTCTCAATTCAGCAACAAGCCCATGGCCGTTGCGTTTCATAATGTGAATGCGAAGTACAATGCGATTTGGCAGGCCTCTAGATTAGAAAAAGAATTAGAACGCAAACTATTCGCGGAACGCAAGGAAAGTTATAATGCCACCCTACCCATCCGAATTCCACTGGATTCCAGCTTTAAACAAGGCAACGAAAAGGACATTAAAGAATTAATCCGCAAGGCGTCTTTAGTGATCGATCGCCACCAAAATTCCCGTTACATTATCGATGCCTACTTATTAATCGGTAAGGGCCGCATTTACCAATACGACCTAAAGAATGCCATAGACACGTATAAATACGTTAACTCGCTTGAAATTAGACCAGAGGCATTACTCGCACTCTATGAAATTTATTTACAACAACAGGAGTTTACAGCCGCAGAAAAGATCGAAGAATTCTTAAGCGAGAACCCCTTGAATTCATACGAGAAAAAGCAATTCTTATTACTAAAAGCTTATTCCTACCAGCTGGCAGATGAACCTCTAAAAGCTCTCTCATTACTCCAGGAAGCCTCCAAATACCTGAAGAAGGGCGAAGAAAAAGCGCGCATCTCTTTCATCATGGGCCAATTATTCGCGGACAATAACCAGCCGAATTTAGCGGTAGAAAGCTTCAAGACAACGCTGAAAACAAAACCAAGCTATGATTTAAACTTGCAATCAAGCCTAGCTATTCATCAAATCGAAGGTAATGTGGATGCCTTGCAGAAAATGCTGAAAGACCCTAAAAACGAGGACAACAAATCGGCTATCTATGTCAAAATAGGTCAATATTATTACGCTAAAAAGGACTACAAAAAGGCCAAAGAAAATTGGGAGAAAGGCGGCGAAAATAATCCCAACAAAGGAGAACTCTATTTTCAATTAGGTGGCCTTTTCGCAAAGCAATTAAAGGCCTACGATCTAGCAGCAAACTACTACGACAGTGCAGCTACCTACCTCGCAAACAATCATCCCGATTACTCGAAAGCACAAAAACTGAAAAAATCCTGGGCGAGCTACACGACGTTATCAAAGCAAATAGCCTTGCAAGATTCCTTACTGCATTTAGCCACCTTGTCTCCACAGGCATTACATGAACTCTTTTTAAAGCAGCAAAAAGATACGGTGAAGAAATCGGTAAGCGCTCCAGCTTCTGCCCCTATTTTTACGAGACGCCCTTTTAGCGCAGACCAACAAAATTTCTACTTCAATAACGAACAAGCTCGGATTCAGGGTAGCATTGAATTTAGCAATCGATGGGGAAATCGGACCTTGGAGGATTTTTGGAATAGAAAGAATAAAAATGCAAGCCTGAGCATTTCCACCACGGTTACTACGGTGACAGAAAAAGCGAATCTGCCTCAAACGACTGTAACAGGTGCGGCAGAAGAAACTTGGCAAATTAGCGCGCTTGGAATTAGGCGAAAATACCCTAGCCACCAGCACTTTGCAACAATTATTGACAGAATTCCCAAGCACGGCTTTTGAAGCAGAGGCACTTTACGTTCTTTATTTAAGCCAAGAAGGGACCGCAAAAATAAATTCACGAAAAACACTTTTCGAACGTTATCCTAGCTCCTATTTTAAGACCATGATTCTTAAATTAGAGAATGGGGCGCTAACCGAGAACAAAGAAATTCAGGCACAAAAGAAATACGAAGAGGCTTACGAACGTTTTAAGGCAAAAGAGTTTGCGATGGCGTTCGAGGCGTGCCTAGCGATTCAACAAAATACGCCTGGTAGTAAATTGGAAGATAAAATCGTATTTTTAATGGCGCTTTGTAAAGCGGGTTTACAGGAAAGTGCAGAATGCAAACGACTGTTAGGTGAATTTGTCCAATCTTTCCCCACAAGCCCACTCGTTGCAGAGGCTAATGAAATGTTAAAGCTGATTAACAAATGATAGAACCTATAAAGGAATCTAAATTGAATAAAATTACCTTAGCCTACAAAATATTTGGAGGCACAATCCTATTTGCCATTCTTTTCATTGCATCGGTAAACTATAATTTCCTTTGGCTGTTTGGTGGAATGCCTAGCCTGCAAGAGTTAGAGAATCCGAAAAGCCAAGAGGCTTCTTTATTGATTTCAGAAGACGGAGAAGAGATTGGAAAATATTTCCGAGAGAACCGTAATCCGGTGGAGTTCGAAGAGCTGTCACCCATCTTGATTAACACCCTGATGGCGACAGAAGATGCCCGTTTCATTAGTCACTCCGGTATCGATGTGCGTTCTATGGCACGTGTTTTATTCTCTTTTGGCACCTCAGGGGGCGGTAGTACCATCTCCCAGCAATTAGCGAAGAATCTATTTCACACCCGTTCACTAGAATATGGCGAAGATGACCCTATTTATATGGGATTATTAATGAAAGTGGGTGGGCTAAAAACGGCCATCGCGAAAATTAAAGAGTGGATTTTGGCGGCCATCAAATTAGAACGCCGATACACGAAGCAAGAAATCTTGGCGATGTATTTAAATGAGGTGAGCTTCGGAAATAATGCCTATGGAATTCAAGTCGCTTGTCGGACTTATTTCCAAAAAAACGTGCAGACAGTTACCTATCCCGAGGCAGCCACTTTGATCGGCTTATTACAAAATCCCTCCCTGTATGATCCACGCATCAGACCGGAAAGGACTCTTGCGCGCCGAAATACAGTATTAGGCCAACTAGCTAAATATGAATACTTAACAGAGGAAGATGCGGAAAAGATGAAAGCAGACCCCTTGAACCTTCGCTATAAAGTAGAAAACCAAAACACCGGCGCTGCTCCGTATTTGCGAGAATCCATCCGAAAAGAAATTCTAGGTATCCTTGCTGAGATTAACAAAGACCGTCCGGAAGACCAGCAATTGAACTTGTATACCAGCGGTTTACGCATTCACACTACGATTGACTCGCGCATGCAAAAATATGCGCAGGACGCGGTACAAGAGCACATGAAAGCCCAACAAATTGCTTTCAATCAGCACTGGGCGGGACGCAATCCTTGGGTAAATGAAAAAATGCAAGAGCTGAAAGGCTTTATTTCATCTGCTATGAAACGCACACAGCGCTACCGTGACTTGATGGAGGCGTATAATAATGATGAGATGCGAGTTTGGGAGGAATTAAAACGTCCTGTAAAAATGACCGTTTTCTCTTACCATGGCGATATCGATACTACCTTAAGCCCACTCGATTCCATGCGTTATTAC
>JBEBBJ010000088.1:0-6152 GCA_041158445.1 Bacteroidota bacterium | reverse complement strand
CTAAAACATTTTCAATTAAGCACTTGCATATCAAATCAAGATTTTATAAATTTGCACTCCCATTTTTCGATTGAATGCCCGTTTGAAAGATAAAATAGGTCATAATCAATTCCTTTAGACAAATTCCGTGGTCTAGGTGGAAACGATTCAAACAGTTAAATTATAAACAAGTGGATACTTTAAGTTACAAAACCATCTCCGCAAACAAAGCTACTGTACAGAAAGCTTGGTTTGTTGTAGATGCTGAAAATCAAGTTTTGGGACGTGTTTGTTCTGAAATTGCGAAAATTATTCGTGGAAAGCACAAGCCTTCTTACACTCCACACGTTGATTGTGGCGATCAAGTTATCGTTATCAACGCGGACAAAATTCGCTTAACTGGTAAGAAAATGACAGACAAGGTGTATATCCGTCACACGGGTTACCCAGGTGGTCAACGTTTCGCAACTCCACGTGAGGTTTTAATTAAGAACCCAAGAGGTGTTGTAGAATCAGCGGTGAAAGGTATGTTACCTAAAAATCGTTTAGGTCGTGAATTATTCAACAACCTATTCGTTTATGCAGGATCTGAACATCCACACGCAGCTCAACAACCAAAAGAAATTAAGTTTTAACGGACACTAAGAAAATGGCAGAAATAACAAGTAAAATCGGTAGAAGAAAGACGGCAGTAGCTCGTATTTCTATGACACCAGGTAAAGGCCAGATTAAAATCAACGGCCGTGTATTAGCTGATTACTTCCCATCTGAAATTCTTCAGATTGTTGTTAATCAACCTTTCGCTTTAACGAACACAGTAGGTTCATTTGATGTAACAGCTAACGTAGATGGCGGTGGTATCAAAGGACAAGCTGAAGCGCTTCGTATGGCGATTTCACGTGCACTTCAAACGCAAGATGCAGAATTACGTTCTCCTTTGAAAAAAGAAGGCTTCTTAACTCGTGACCCACGTATGGTGGAGCGTAAGAAACCAGGACGTGCGAAAGCTCGTAAGAGATTCCAGTTCTCGAAGCGTTAAGATTTGTTCGTGG
Source organism: Bacteroidota bacterium (assembly GCA_041158445.1). Classification (GTDB taxonomy): domain Bacteria; phylum Bacteroidota; class Bacteroidia; order Cytophagales; family Spirosomataceae; genus Aquirufa. The sequence continues at coordinate 5,121 of JBEBBJ010000088.1, read as the reverse complement.
AAAAGGCTTGTCTGTTGCCGATGCCTTTTCCACATTTTTATTATTCACATTTTTAAACAACCAAAATGGCACAATTAAGCTACAACGACTTGCTTGACGCAGGCGTTCACTTCGGTCACTTGACTCGTAAGTGGGATCCTAAAATGGCTCCATACATCTTTATGGAGAAAAATGGTATCCACATCATTGATCTAAATAAAACTATCTCTTCTTTAGAAGAAGCTTCAGCAGCTCTTCGCGCGATTGTACGTTCAGGCCGTAAGGTAATGTTCGTTGCAACGAAAAAGCAAGCACAAGAAATTGTGACTACAGAAGCAGATAAATTAAAAATGCCATACGTAACTGACCGTTGGTTAGGTGGTATGTTGACAAACTTCGCGACTGTACGTAAGTCTATCAAGAAGATGTCTAGCATTGATAAAATGTTAAAAGACGAAGTTATCGTTAAGACAATCGCTAAGCGTGAGCGTTTAATGTTAACTCGTGAAGAAGAAAAATTAAAGCGTGTGTTAGGTGGTATTACTGACTTAACTCGTCTTCCTGCGGCTTTATTTGTAGTAGACGTTAAGCGTGAGCACATCGCGGTTTCTGAGGCTAAGAAATTAGGTATCCCAGTTTTCGCTATGTGTGATACAAACTCTAACCCAGACTTAGTTGACTACCCAATCCCAGCGAATGATGATGCTTACAAGTCTATCTCTATCATCATCACAGCTATTTCTAAAGCGATCGAAGAAGGTTTAGCTGAAAGAAAGCAAGATAAGGATGATGCTCGTGAGGCGGAAGAAGTGGAAGCTAAAAAAGCAGCGGATGACGATTCACAAGAGGCAGCTAAGGTAGCGGCTAAATACGAAAAAGAAGCAGAACAAGAATAAATATTCATAACATGTCAATTACAGCAGCAGACGTTAATAAGTTACGCCAAATGACTGGCGCGGGAATGATGGATTGCAAGAAAGCTTTGACTGAAGCCAATGGTGACTTCGAAGCAGCAGTAGATATCCTTCGTAAAGCAGGTCAAAAAGTAGCAGCAAAACGCGCGGATAATGAAACAAATGAAGGTGTTGTTTTAGTAGCACTTAATGCGGATCACTCAAACGGTAAATTAATTGCTTTAGCTTGTGAAACTGAACCAGTTTCTAAAGTAGCTGACTTCAATAACTTAGCAAAATCAATCATTGACAAAGCAGCAGCGTCTCACGCTCCTTCAGCGCATGATTTATTAGCTGAGCCATTAGCAGATGGACGTTCAGTAGAAGGTCACATCATCGAGCTTACTGGTAAAATTGGAGAGAAAATCACGTTAGCAGCTTACGAAAACGTATCAGCTGAGAAAGTGGTTTCTTACATTCACTCTAACAACAAAATCGGTGTTCTAGTAGCATTCGATAACGTTCAAGGAGCTGATGTATCTGAAGTAGGTAAAGATATCGCGATGCAAATCACAGCTATGAAGCCTGTCGCTTTAGACAAGGATGGCGTAGATGCTGAAACAATCGAAAGAGAAATCGAAATCGGAAAAGATCAAGCACGTCAAGAAGGTAAGCCTGAGGCGATGTTAGAGAAAATTGCGGTAGGTAAATTAGAGAAGTTCTACAAAGAATCTACTTTATTGAACCAACAATTCGTAAAAGACTCATCGATTACGATTCGTCAATTATTAGAGCAAACACAAAAAGGCTTAACGATTTCATCGTTCAAGCGTATTGCTTTGGTTTAATTCGACTCGAATTTATCAGAAAGACCCACCCGAAATGGTGGGTCTTTTTTTTGTCATTAAAATTCTAGCCAGATGCTCATTTTGAGTTGATAGAATGCGCGACATTTTCTAACTTGTAGTTGAATTCAATTTCCGAAAATTTCAACGCGCGAATGGCATTAATCAGCATCTTAGGTGGAGGAGAAAGTGGCGTAGGAGCCGCCTTATTAGCTAAATCAAGGGGATTTGAGGTGTTTTTGTCTGATGCAGGAATACTGAAGCCGACCTATCAAGATACGCTACGCGAAAATCAGATTGAATTCGAGACCGGGGGTCATAGCATTGACCGCATTTTAGGCTCACAAGAAATCATCATCAGCCCTGGAATTCCAGAGAAAACCGATATCGTTAAGGCCATCAAGGCAAAAGGTATTTCACTTGTTTCCGAAATTGAATTTGCCGCACGCTATACAAAAGCGAAATTGGTGGCCATCACCGGATCGAATGGTAAAACGACCACTACCCTCTTAACGTACCATTTATTGAAATCCGCAGGTTTAAAAGTGGGTTTAGCTGGAAACATTGGGCAGAGTTTTGCGAAGCAGGTGATGGAAGACCAGCACGATATCTACGTTTTGGAGATTTCCAGCTTCCAACTAGACCGCTGCTTTGAATTCAAGCCAGATGTGGCTGTTTTATTGAATATCACGCCCGATCATTTAGATCGCTACGAATATAAATTTGAGAATTACATTGCTTCGAAGTTTAGAATCTTCCAAAACGCGGACGCTCATACGCCTTGCATTTTTTGGACAGATGATGAAGTCATTACAACTAATCTCAAGCAAATACCTTCTTCGGCTGCCATGAAACGCGTTAGTTTCAACGGGCCAGCTGATGCCTACATTACATCAGATAAGATTCAATTCGATGGGGCGGAACTACTTTTAGCGGATGCGCCATTAAAAGGACCACATAATGCCATCAACATGTCAGTGGCTATGTTAGCTGCGCATGAGGCGGGCGTTTCTTATACACAAATTTTAGCGTCTCTACCTTTCTTTGAAAATGCGCCGCACCGCTTAGAGTCCTGTGGCAACTGGAATGGAGTGGAGTTTATTAATGATTCCAAAGCGACGAATGTAGATGCCGTATTTTATGCCTTAAATAGCTACAAGCAACCCTTGATTTTGATCATGGGGGGTGTGGATAAAGGCAATGAATACGAGGTCTTAGACCCACTAGTGAAGGAAAAGGTGAAAGGGTTAATTTGCCTAGGAACGGATAACGAGAAATTAGAGAAGCATTTCGGATCCATCGTTCCTCAGCTTTTTGCTACTGATTCGTTAGAGGATGCGGTGACGAAGGCAAAAGAATGGGCCACAAACGGAGATGTGGTTTTACTTTCACCAGCCTGTGCGAGTTTTGATTTATTTAAGAATTACGAGGATCGAGGAGATCAATTTAAAAACACAGTTAAACGCTTAATCCATGGATAGTAAAATCAGAGCCTTTTTTCAAGAGCACCTGAAAGGGGATTATAAGATTTGGTTGATCGTGTTTATTTTGAACGCGTTCGGTTTATTGATTCAGTTTTCCGCGAAAGCGAAGTTAACGATGGATGGCCCTTTCGAACCACTTTCGAGTTTCATTAAGACCTTAGTGATTCTAGGAATCTCCTTTTATTTGATGTCTTATTTCTCCAAATCGAATTATAGCCGAGTGGCGAAGTTTAGTGATTTAGCGCTGTTTTTGTCTTGGGGATTAGTGATGGTGGCCTATGTTTTTGGGGCAACAAAAGGGGGTGCGAATCGCTGGGTGAATCTAGGACCTATCTCTTTTATGCCCTCTGATATGGTGAAATTATGCCTTATTACGAGCCTAGCGAAAGATTTCTCTTCTAAACAGGCGGATCCTGATTCCTATAATACAGTTATGTTCATTCGTATGTTGATTAAAATTGGGATATCCTGTTTCTTAATCATGCTTTCGAACTTCTCGACCAGTGTATTGATTTTTTTAACGAGTATTATTTTGATGTTTTTTGGCCGTGTTCCAGCTAAACAAATTGCGCTCATTATAACGGCCGTGGCTATCATCGGAATTACGGTAGTTTCCTTAGGAATTGGACAAAGAGCGCAAACCGTAAAAACCCGTATCGAAAACTACATCCAGCGTATTGGTAAGAATGAGACGAAAGTAAACAAAGCGAAGAACGAGGATTACCAAATCACGCGAAGTCTATATGCCATCGCCACGGGAGCCATTCACCCGAAAGGTCCCGGGAAAAGTCAACAACGCTACATCCTTTCTCAAGCAGAATCCGATTTCGTTTACGCCATTATTATTGAAGAATATGGCATCGTGGGTGGATTAGCCATTCCGCTGCTGTTCCTGATTTTCATGTACCGAGGGGCGAAGGCCATACAGTATAGTAACAAGCCTTTTGGGGGATTACTATCAGCTGGCTTAACGTTCTCGATTGTCTTCCAGGCCTTCATTAACATGCTCGTAGCAGTCGATGCGGGTCCGGTAACGGGACAACCGATGCCGATGATATCTGCCGGAGGCACTTCCCTGATTTTTACCGCCATTAGTATAGGTCTGATTTTAGCCGTGAGTAAAGATAAAGATCCTGAACCTGCACAACCTTCTGTAGCCTAATGTCGATTAAACGTGTAATTATTTCTGGAGGAGGAACAGGTGGTCACATTTACCCTGCTATTTCTATTGCGAATGCCATGAAGGAAATCGATCCCAGCCTCGAATTTTTATTCGTAGGTGCAGAGGGAAAGATGGAGATGGAAAAAGTACCGAAAGCCGGATTTAAAATCATCGGTTTACCCATCGTAGGAATCCAAAGAACTCAAGTTTGGAAGAATATTTTCTTCCCTTTCAAGCTGGCAAAGAGTCTATTTTTATCTGCCAAAATCCTGAAAGATTTTAAACCTGATGTAGCCGTGGGAGTGGGAGGATATGCTTCGGGACCGCTTCTGTTAGCTGCCCGTTTCTTAGGTATTCCCTATTTTATTCAAGAACAAAATTCCTTTGCTGGAATTACCAATAAAGCCCTAGCTAGTAAGGCGGAGCACATTTTCGTGGCCTACCCGGGTATGGAGAGATTCTTCCCCGCACAGAAAATTACCCTAAGTGGGAATCCGGTACGAAAAGATTTACTTGAATCAGTTGGGAAAAGAGAACAAGCCGCGGCTCACTTTCACTTAGATCCAGCCGTTAAAACGATTTTAATTATTGGTGGAAGCCAAGGAGCCAGAACCATCAATCAGGGAATATTGGCTGGATTAGATCGTTTACGAGAGGCAGGTGTTCAGGTGATTTGGCAGACCGGTATTGCCTTCGAATCGACGGCAAAAAAGGCAGCTGAAGGAATTTCAAGTGCTTACGTTTCCGCTTTCATTTAC
>JBEBBJ010000087.1:0-8732 GCA_041158445.1 Bacteroidota bacterium | reverse complement strand
CCGCTTTGTCGTGAACTTAATCACCTAATCTACTCTCAGTCTTGCCCTAGAAACCTTTTGTTCCTAGCGATTGGGAGTGCAAAGATGTAGGATTATTTTTTTAAACGCAAGTCTGAGCTAGAAACTTTTTAATGATTATAGGCTAAAACACTGAAAATCAAAGAGAAAAAAATCAAATAAAAAATAAAAAATCCTCGCAAAAATTAATTCTGCGAGGATTTGACCTTTTTTTGGCAATAAAAGGATTATTACTTTTCTAAGAATGGATATCTAAAATCTGTAGGTGAAACGAAGACTTCCTTCACCGTGCGTGGAGAAACCCAACGCAGTAAATTCAAATAAGAACCCGCCTTATCATTCGTACCCGAGGCACGCGCACCACCAAAAGGCTGCTGGCCTACCACGGCTCCCGTACACTTATCATTTAAGTATAAGTTACCTGCCGCGTTTTCTAGCACTTTCATCGCTTCCAGCATCGCGTATTTATCCTGCGCAAAGATCGCACCTGTTAAAGCATAAGCCGAAGTCGAATCCACTAAAGTCAAGACCGAATTCCAATCCACATCATTATATACATAGATCGTTAGCACCGGGCCAAATATCTCCTCCACCATCGTGCGGTAGGTCGGATTAGTCGTTAAAAGAACGGTAGGCTCCACAAAGTAGCCTTTCGAATCATCGAAGTTTCCGCCGGCGATCACCTGAACTTCTGGTGATTTTTTGGCTTCACTTATATAAGAGGTGATTTTGGCGAAAGCTTTCGCATCGATCACCGCGTTCACGAAGTTTTCAAAATCTTCTGTGCCGCCCATCTTAATAGCTGCTAAATCAGCTTTCAATTGCGTTTCCACCGCTGGCCATAAAGAAGCTGGGATGTAGGCACGAGAGGCTGCGGAGCATTTTTGGCCTTGGTATTCGAAGGCGCCACGGACTAATCCAGTGGTTAATGCTTTTACATCCGCTGATGCGTGAGCGACGACGAAGTCCTTTCCACCTGTTTCGCCTACGATGCGAGGATAGGATTTATAGTTGGCGATATTTTGGCCTATATTCTTCCAAATCGTCTGGAAAACGCCCGTCGATCCCGTAAAGTGAATCCCCGCAAAGTCACGGTGAGAGAAAACAACCTCCCCTGCTTCCGGGCCATCCGCTAATACTAAATTGATTACCCCAGCCGGCAAACCTGCCTCCTCTAAAATTTCCATTAATAATCCCGCCGAATAAACCTGCGTAGGCGACGGCTTCCAAACCACCGTATTCCCCATCAAGGCTGGCGCCGCTGGCAAATTACCCGCGATCGCTGTAAAATTAAATGGAGTCAAGGCATAAACGAAGCCTTCTAATGGTCGGTATTCCAATCGATTCCAAACGCCAGGCGACGAAATCGGTTGTTCACTATAGATCTGCTGTGCATAATGCACGTTAAAACGTAAGAAATCGATCCACTCACAGGCCGCGTCAATTTCAGCCTGGTAGGCATTTTTCGACTGACCTAGCATCGTGCGCGCATTTAATTGCATTCTGTATTTCGTCGCCGAAAGATCTGCTGCCTTTAAAAAGATGGCCGCGCGATCCTCCCAAGGCATCGATGCCCAAGCTGATCTGGCTTCCAGAGCTGCATCAATTGCTTGTGCCACTTCCGCTTTGCTACCTTCATAATAATGACCCAACACATGTTGGTGATCGTGCGGGCAAGTCATGGCGACTTTTTTGGCACCCTTCACAGAACGACCCGCGATACGCATCTGCACATCGATTTGCTGATTACGCAAATCAGAAAGGGCTTGCTTTAATTTAGTACGTTCCGCTGAATTCGCACCGTACTGCAAAATCGGCTCATTAATAGGGGTAGGGACTTGAAAAACTCCTGAGGACATATGGTTTCGTTGATGTGTAATAAATAGAATGCTAAATTACGGGTTTTCTATATATTATCAAGGCGCGGCAAAGCTGAGGTAGGGTTTCAATCTTTTCCACGCCACCAGATCCAGCAATTGTATTTTTTCCAAAGCTTCGAAATCCTTCAGCACCCCATGCTGTTTACGATAGGCCAAAACCACCTTCGACTGCCCATAGGGCAAATAAGGATGTTTGAAATCTTTCCATTCCACCTGATTAATAGCTAAAAACCGATACACCCCTGCCCCTACCTTTAATAAGGCCTTATTTTCTTTTACCCAAAGCGAATCCAAACCATACACCTCTTTCAACTGATCCACCTGATAAAACCCGCCCAATTTCTCCCGATAAGTCATAATCCGTTTCGCAAACCCCGGACCTATCCCATTTAGCGCCACCCAAGCCGCCGAATCCGCGGTATTAATATCGATCGCTTGCTGCTTCCTCCGGACTCCGGACTCTTTGCCTTCGGACTTGTAGTCTACCCAATTCCTCCGGACTCCGGGCTTATACCCTCCGGCCTCTTTTCCTCCGAACTTTCGCGAACCAAACACCTTCGGACTAATCGCCTTATAATTCGTTGATCTCGGCGTGGGTATAGGCGAGGGTGAAGCGGAGGAGGTACATTAGTTTGGTTTTCATTAACAGGAGAGTATAGATTATAGAGTAGAGAGAGAGGAGATTATAGATTATAGAGTATAGAGTAGAGAGTATAGATAAAAGTTCCGCCATCTCTAATCTCTACTCTCTTATCTCTAATCTCCTGAGGTAAGTTCAAACAAAAATCCCACAACCCCCTTGCATCCTAAAAAATTATCAGTACCTTTGCAGGCTATTTTAGGGTACAAGCCTTCGGGCCTATCCAAAAAGAAATGATTTCTGAAACACAATTCCTTTATCGTAGGGGAAGCGCAAAGGGGAATCATTTTTTCATCTACGAGGCATTTCAGCTTTAAATTGTGCCCAGAGGGCCATTTTTCATTTAATTTAAAACGTATAAAGCCTTGAGTAACATCACTGCCACCGGAAGACACAGCTTTGCAAAAACGCAGTCTGTGATCGATTATCCAGATTTTCTGGATATCCAAATCAAATCCTTTCAGGATTTTTTCCAGCTAGAGACAGCTGCTGAGAATCGCACTGACGAAGGTTTATTTAAAGTGTTTGCTGAGAATTTTCCAATCGCGGATTCGCGGGAAAACTTCGTTTTATCGTTCGTTGACTACTCTGTAGATCCGCCGAAATATTCGGTAGATGAGTGTATCGACCGCGGTTTAACGTATTCAGTACCTTTAAAAGCGAAATTACGTTTGATCTGTAATGATACAGACAACGAGGATTTCCAAACCATCGAACAGGAAGTATTCTTAGGAAACATTCCTTACATGACAGAGCGTGGATCATTCGTGATCAACGGTGCTGAACGTGTCATCGTTTCCCAGCTACACCGTTCACCAGGTGTATTCTTCGCGCAATCGAAGCATACAAATGGAACGAAATTGTATTCGGCTCGTATCATTCCATTCAAGGGTTCTTGGATTGAATTTGCAACGGACGTAAACAATGTGATGTACGCGTACATCGACCGTAAAAAGAAATTCCCTGTGACTGTATTGCTTCGTGCGATTGGTTACGGAAATGACAAGGACATCCTAGATTTATTTGGCCTAGCTGAAGAAATGAAGGTGGATAAGAAGAATTTAAAAACTACGGTAGGACGTCGCTTAGCTGCGAGGGTTTTGAAAACGTGGCAAGAAGACTTCGTAGATGAAGATACAGGTGAGGTAGTTTCTATCGACCGTAACGAAATCTTGATCGAGCGTGATACCGTTATTACGGAGAACGAGATCGAGACGATTTTGGAATCAGGATCAAGCACGATCATCTTGCACAAAGACGATGTGAACGTATCTGATTACAACATCATCTACAATACACTACAAAAAGATACTTCGAACTCGGAGAAAGAGGCGGTAGAAGTTATCTACAAGCAATTACGTAACACGGATGCTCCAGATGAGCAAACAGCACGTGATATCATCCAAAACTTGTTCTTCTCAGACAAGCGTTATGATTTAGGCGAAGTAGGTCGTTACCGTATCAATAAAAAATTAGGCCACGATATCCCAATGGATATTAAGGTATTGACAAAAGAGGATATCATCTCTATCGTGAAGTATTTGATCGGTTTGATCAACTCTCGCGCGGTTGTCGATGATATTGACCACTTGTCTAACCGTCGTGTACGTACCGTAGGTGAGCAATTATATGCTCAGTTTGGTGTAGGTCTTGCACGTATGGCTCGTACCATTAAAGAGCGTATGAACGTTCGTGATAACGAGGACTTTAAGCCAGTAGATTTAATTAATGCACGTACGTTATCGTCTGTGATTAACTCGTTCTTTGGAACGAATCAGTTATCTCAGTTTATGGACCAAACGAATCCATTAGCCGAGATCACGCACAAGCGTCGTATGTCTGCCCTAGGACCAGGTGGTCTTTCTCGTGAAAGAGCTGGTTTCGAGGTTCGTGACGTTCACTATACGCACTACGGTCGTCTTTGTACGATTGAAACACCAGAGGGACCGAACATCGGTTTGATTTCTTCTCTTTGTGTGCACGCGAAAGTAAACGGAATGGGCTTCATCGAAACTCCTTACCGTGTGATCGAATCAGGTAAAGTAGATACATCTACAACTGTTTCGTATTTAACGGCTGAAGAAGAAGATGGAATGAACATCGTTCAGGCAAATGCACAGATTGACAAAAATGGTAAATTCTTATCTGAGCGTGTGAAGGCACGTTTTGAGGGTGACTTCCCATTAGTGAATCCAGCAGATGCACAATATATGGACGTGGCGCCTAACCAAATCGTATCCGTTGCTGCTTCTATGATTCCTTTCTTAGAGCATGATGATGCGAACCGTGCCTTGATGGGATCGAACATGCAGCGCCAAGCGGTGCCATTGTTACGCCCTGAAGCACCTATCGTAGGTACAGGTTTAGAACACCGCGTTGCGATTGACTCACGTACTTTAGTAGTTGCTGAAGGAAGTGGTGTGATTGAATACGTAGATGCTTTACGCATCGTAGTTAACTACGATCAAACAGAAGAGCAAAAATTAGTAAGCTTCCACGGCTCTACGAAAGAATACAAATTAATCAAGTTCCGTAGAACGAACCAGGATACAACGATCAACTTAAAGCCAATTGTTTTCAAAGGACAAAAGGTGGAGAAGGGTCAAGCACTTTGCGAGGGTTATGCAACTCAAGCAGGTGAGCTAGCTTTAGGTCGTAACATGAAAGTGGCGTTCATGCCATGGCAAGGTTACAACTTTGAGGATGCGATCGTGATGTCTGAAAAAGTGGTTCGTGACGATATCTTTACTTCAATCCACATTGAGGAATTCGAATTAGAGGTACGTGACACGAAACGTGGTGAGGAGGAATTAACTTCTGAAATCCCGAACGTTTCTGAGGAAACAGTTCGTAACCTAGACGAGAACGGTGTTGTTCGCGTAGGTTCTGAGGTGAAAGAAGGAGATATCTTAATTGGTAAGATTACACCAAAAGGTGAGTCTGATCCAACTCCAGAAGAGAAATTATTACGTGCCATCTTTGGTGACAAAGCGGGTGACGTGAAAGATGCTTCGAAGAAAGCGCCACCATCGTTAAAAGGTGTGGTTATCGACACGAAGTTGTTCGCTCGTCCTAAAAAGGATAAGGATCAACGTGATAAGTCGAAAGCTGAATTGAAATTGGTTATGAAGCAATACGGTAAAGACCTTTTAGAGGTTCGTAAAATCATGATCGAAAAGACCGTTGCTTTATTAGCTGGTAAAACATGTGGTGGTATCCGTCACAAGTTTGGTACAGTGATCGTAGAGAAAGGGGTTAAATTCACAGCGAAGAATATCGAAGAATTATTATTCCCAGATAAAAACTTATACCGCGATGAGTCAACGTATGCCGTTCCAGAGGAAGCGAATTTACTTTCAGATTTGATCGTAGAAGAGGCTACTGCGGATGCAGCGACTAACGCGACTTTCTTAGCGTTAATCAAGAGCTACCACGTTCGTCGTAACGAAATCGCTGGTAACTTCAAGCGTGAGCGTTTCGTGTTAGAAGTAGGTGATGAATTACCTGCAGGTATCGTGAAATTAGCGAAGGTATATGTGGCTAAGAAGCGTAAGTTAAAAGTGGGTGATAAGATGGCGGGTCGTCACGGTAATAAGGGTATTGTTGCTCGTATCGTTCGTGAAGAAGATATGCCATTCTTAGAAGATGGAACACCAGTAGATATCGTATTGAATCCACTAGGGGTACCATCTCGTATGAACTTAGGACAAATTTACGAGACCGTATTAGGTTGGGCTGGACAAAAATTAGGTAAGCGTTATGCGACGCCTATTTTCGACGGTGGAACTGAAGCAGAGGTAGCAGCTGAATTAACATTAGCTGGTTTACCAGACTGGGGTCGTACGTATTTATACAATGGTTTAACGGGTGATAAATTTGATCAACCGGTGACTGTAGGTATCATCTATATGTTGAAACTAGGTCACTTAGTGGATGATAAGATGCACGCACGTTCGATCGGACCTTACTCATTAATTACACAACAACCATTGGGTGGTAAAGCCCAGTTTGGTGGTCAGCGTTTTGGTGAGATGGAGGTTTGGGCATTAGAGGCCTTCGGTGCAGCGAATATCTTGCAAGAGATCTTAACTGTGAAGTCGGATGATGTCATCGGTCGCGCAAAAGCTTACGAAGCTATTGTAAAAGGGGAGAATATGCCAAAACCAAACATTCCAGAATCATTCAACGTATTGATTCACGAATTGAGAGGTTTAGCCCTTGAAATCACCCTTGAGTAAAACCATTGGGCTTTGGCCCTGAATAAAAGAGTTCATTTTCCAATAAAATACAAAGAAAATGTCATTTAAAAAGACTAGAAAGCTGAATAGCGATTTCCAAAAAGTAACCATTTCCTTAGCCTCTCCAGAGTCAATCTTGGAGGGTTCTAACGGGGAGGTAACACAACCGGAAACCATCAACTACCGTACCTACAAACCCGAAATGGGCGGTTTGTTTTGCGAGCGTATCTTCGGTCCTACAAAGGACTGGGAGTGTCACTGCGGTAAATACAAGCGTATTCGTTACAAAGGCATCATTTGCGATCGCTGTGGTGTAGAAGTAACGGAAAAGAAAGTACGTCGTGAGCGTATGGGCCACATCGAATTAGTGGTTCCAGTTGCACACATCTGGTACTTCCGTAGCTTACCTAACAAGATTGGTTATATGCTTGGTCTATCGACTAAGAAATTAGACCAAGTAATCTATTACGAGCGTTTCGTAGTAGTTCAACCAGGTATGTACGCGGAAGAAGGAAAAATCGGTAGCCAATACCTTGATTTCTTAACAGAAGACGAGTACTTAGATATCTTAGACAAATTACCGCGCGAGAACCAACATTTACCTGATGAAGATCCACAGAAATTCATCGCGAAAATGGGTGCTGACGCGTTAAATATGTTATTATCTCGTATTGACTTAGACAGCTTATCGGCTGACTTGCGTCACTCTGCGGATACAGAATCATCTCAACAACGTAAGGCTGAAGCCTTAAAGCGTTTGAAGGTGGTGGAAGCATTCCGTGAGTCGATCGGTCGTATCGATAACCGTCCTGAGTGGATGATCATCAAAATGGTTCCAGTAATTCCACCAGAATTACGTCCATTGGTGCCATTAGATGGAGGTCGTTTTGCGACATCTGACTTGAACGACTTATACCGTCGTGTGATTATCCGTAACAACCGTTTGAAGCGTTTGATCGAGATCAAAGCTCCAGAGGTAATCTTACGTAACGAGAAGCGTATGTTGCAAGAGGCTGTAGATAGCTTATTTGACAACTCACGTAAAGTAAATGCGGTTCGTTCTGAAGGTAACCGTGCCTTGAAGTCTCTTTCTGATATGTTGAAAGGAAAGCAAGGTCGTTTCCGTCAAAACTTATTAGGTAAGCGTGTCGATTATTCAGGTCGTTCGGTTATCGTCGTAGGTCCAGAATTGAAAATGCACGAATGTGGTCTTCCAAAAGATATGGCGGCAGAATTATTCAAGCCGTTTGTTATCCGTAAGTTGATCGAGCGTGGTATCGTGAAGACGGTTAAATCTGCGAAGAAAATTGTAGATCGTAAGGATCCAGTGGTTTGGGATATTTTGGAAAACGTTATGAAAGGACACCCAGTTCTTTTAAACCGTGCTCCTACCCTTCACCGTTTAGGTATCCAAGCTTTCCAACCGAAATTAATCGAAGGAAAAGCGATCCAATTGCACCCATTAACTTGTACGGCCTTTAACGCCGATTTTGATGGTGACCAGATGGCGGTTCACGTTCCTCTAGGACACGAAGCGATTTTGGAAGCCTCTTTATTAATGCTTGCATCTCATAACATCTTGAACCCAGCGAATGGTGCGCCTATTACGGTACCATCTCAGGACATGGTGTTAGGTTTATATTATGTAACAAAAGGACGTAAGTCTACTCCAGATCACAAAGTGGCTGGTGAAGGATCTCGTTTCTACGGATTTGAGGAGGTTGTTATCGCCTTGAACGAGAAGAAATTGTCTAAGCACGCGAACATCGTGGTGAAAGCTACGGTTCGTAAAGAAGATGGTACATTGGTTCAAGAAATGGTGGAAACTGTTGCGGGTCGTGTATTATTCAACTTATGTGTTCCTGAGCAAGTAGGTTACATCAATGAGTTATTAACTAAGAAGAAGCTACAACAAATCATCTCACACGTTCACAAGATCTGTGGTATGGCGCGTAC
>JBEBBJ010000086.1:0-7162 GCA_041158445.1 Bacteroidota bacterium | reverse complement strand
ACCCGTATTTCCTAAAATAATCACTAAACCTCCTGTCATATACTCACAGCCGTGATCACCAATTCCTTCTACAACTACTTTAGCACCAGAATTTCTAACACAGAAACGTTCTCCAGCCATACCCGCCAAATAAGCTTCACCTGAGGTAGCTCCGTAGAATGAAACATTACCTACAATTGAATTTTCGGATGCTTTAAAGGAAGCTAATGGCGAAGGATAAGCCACTAATGTAGCACCGCATAAACCTTTTCCTACGTAGTCATTCGCATCTCCTTCAATTTCAAATTTAATTCCTTTCACAGAGAAGGCTCCGAATGACTGACCCGCTGTACCTTTAAACTTAATGTTAATCGTATCAGCTGCTAAACCCTTCTCACCATATTTCTTCGTGATTTCATTCGATAAAATAGTACCTACGGAACGGTTTACATTAATGATGTCTAATTCACCATGAACAACCTCTCCTTTTTCTATCGCTGGTTTTGCAATCTTCAATAATTCCCAATCTAACTGGTCTTCTAAACCGTGATCTTGCTCTTCTGATTTATAGACAGCTACTCCTTCAGAAAGAACTGCTGGCGCTAAGATTGGGTTTAAATCTACATTCTTGAACTTCCAGTGATTTGATAAGTCTTTCATTTCTAATAGATCAACACGACCTACCATTTCTTCTAATCTACGGAAACCTAACTCAGCCATTATTTCGCGTAATTCTTGCGCTAAGAAATGGAATAAGTTAACTACGTGATCTGCTTGACCCGTGTAAAGAGCGCGCAATTCAGGATTCTGAGTTGCCACACCTACTGGACACGTATTTAAGTGACACTTACGCATCATAATACAACCTGCCGTAACTAGGGCAGCTGTTGCCACACCGAATTCTTCCGCACCTAATAAGGCAGCTACGGCGATATCTTTACCTGTTTTGATTTGACCGTCCGCTTGGATAGTCACACGTCCACGTAATTTATTTTTTACAAGCGTTTGATGCGTTTCAGCTAATCCAAGTTCCCAAGGTAAACCGGCGTGACGAATAGATGATAAAGGTGATGCACCTGTTCCTCCATCGTAACCAGCGATAAGGATATGATCCGCATGTGCTTTTGCTACACCAGCTGCGATTGTTCCTACACCAGCTTCTGAAACTAATTTAACTGAAATACGAGCAGCTCTGTTTGCATTCTTAAGGTCAAAGATTAATTGAGCTAAATCTTCAATTGAATAAATATCATGGTGTGGCGGTGGTGAAATTAAACCTACACCTGGCGTACTGTGACGCGTTTTACCAATCCAATCATCTACTTTATGACCCGGTAATTGTCCACCTTCACCTGGCTTAGCACCTTGAGCCATTTTGATTTGAAGCTCCTTCGCATTGGTTAAATAATGCGCAGTTACACCAAATCGACCCGATGCCACTTGCTTGATTGCGGAATTCATCGAATCTCCATTCGCCATTTTTTCAAAACGAATCGGATCCTCTCCTCCTTCACCCGTATTTGATTTACCTCCAATACGGTTCATGGCAATAGCAAGTGTTGTATGTGCTTCGTAGGAAATAGATCCAAATGACATAGCACCAGTAGCAAAACGAGCTAAAATGTTTTCAATCGGCTCTACTTCATCAATAGAGATGGATTTACCTGTTTTAAACTTAAGCAAGCCACGTAGTGTGATTGATTTCTTGCTTTGGTCATCAATTAATTGAGCATACTTTTTATAAACAGAATAGTCATTCTGTTTAGTCGCTTGCTGCAACAAGTGGATTGTAGCCGGATTGAATAAGTGCTCCTCACCTCTTTGTTTCCACTGATAGATACCCCCCACTTCTAATTTTGGAGAGTCTTGCTTTCTTAATTGATAACCTGAAGAATGTTTGATTAGTGCTTCTTTGGCAATCGTATCTAAATTAATACCTCCAATACGTGAAATTGAACCAGTGAAATACGTATCTACTACATCTTTTCCTAAACCTAGTATTTCAAAAATTTGAGCACCTTGGTAAGATTGCAATGTCGAAATTCCCATTTTTGAGAATATCTTCAGTAATTCTCCATTCACTGCTTTGATATAGTTATACTCTAATTTATCATAGCTTAGGTCCTTATTGACGAATCCCTGATCTTTCATGGCTTTGATTGTTTCAAACGCCATATAAGGATTTATGGCACTTGCACCATAACCAATTAAAGTAGCATAGTGATGTGTTTCCCAAACATCTCCAGCCTCAATAATAATACCTACTTTCGCTCTCTTCTTCGTACGAATCAAATGATTGTGAACCGAGGCTAAGGCTAATAAAGAAGGAATAGGTGCATGTGAACTATCTATACCTCTATCTGTCAATAATATGATAGAATATCCATCATCGACAGCATCTTCTGCATATTGATTAATACGGTCCAAAGCCTTTTTCAATACACCCTCTTCTTCCGAAGCACGGAAGGTCATGTGAATTGATTTTGTTTGGAAATTCTCATGGTCAATCCAACGAATCTTTTCCACCTCTTTATTACGTAAAACAGGTTGCTGGATCTCAATTTGACGGCAATGCGTAGGACTTTCCTCTAATAAATTGGATAAACCACCAATATCAGAAAGTAACGACATGACCATTCTCTCCCGAATTGGATCGATTGGAGGATTCGTTACCTGAGCAAATAATTGCTTGAAGTACGATGATAAGTGTTGCGCTTTCTCAGATAAAACAGCTAAAGGGGTATCAATACCCATCGAGCCTAAGGCCTCTTTACCCGTTTCAGCCATTTGAGCTAATACAACACGTATATCTTCTGTTGTAAACCCAAAAATCTGTTGACGCGAAACTAATTCAATAGCTTTCGGTTGTCTGTATTCACTACCAGCTTCCGGCAAATCCTCTACGCGGATTTTATTGTTTAATAGCCACTCTCCGTAAGGTTGTTGCTGGCAAATCTTTTCTTTTAATTCTTCATCAGGAATAATACGCCCTTGCTCCATGTCCACAACGAACATCTTACCTGGTTGTAAACGACCTTTAGAGACAATAGTTGCAGGATCTAGATCTAAAACACCTGCTTCAGATGCCATAATTACATGGTCATCAGATGTCACCCAATAGCGTGAAGGACGTAATCCATTACGATCTAAAGTGGCTCCAATCATTTTTCCATCTGTAAATGAAATACTAGCTGGACCATCCCAAGGTTCCATCATGGCAGCATGGTACTCGTAGAAATCTTTCTTGTACTTCTCCATGCTTTCGTTGCCATCCCATGCTTCAGGGATTAACATCATCATCACATGTGGTAATGAACGACCTGTTAAGTACAATAATTCGATCGCATTATCTAAGATAGCCGAATCTGATTGTCCTAAACTACAAACTGGAAGAATCATATCTAATTCCTCCTGAGTGAAATACTTGCTTGAGAACAAGGCAGACTGCGCTTGCATCCAAGATGAGTTTCCTTTCACCGTGTTGATCTCTCCATTGTGCGCAATGAAGCGGAACGGTTGAGCTAACTTCCATTCTGGGAAGGTGTTTGTAGAGAAACGAGAGTGTACGATCGCTAAAGCTGATGTAAAGTTCTCTTGGAATAAATCTAAGAAATAACCTGGCACCTGCATTGTCGTTAACATACCTTTATAAATAATGGTACGACAAGACAAAGAAGCGAAATAGAATTTATTGTTTAATCCAGCAATTGTTTCATTTAATAACTTAGCAACATATTGTCTGAATACATATAATTTACGTTCAAAATCAATTTCTGTAGCACAATCAGCAGGACGTTCAATAAATAATTGTTGAATCGATGGTTCTGCATTTCCAGAATCAGCCCCTGTAATTTCCGAATTATCAACAGGAACTATACGGTAACCTAAAATGCGTAAACCCAATTTCTTCGATTTACGCTCAATAACTTCTTTACATTCTTTAATTAAAGTTTCGTCTTTTGGGAAAAAGACCATACCTACACCATAATTCCCTAATGAAGGTAAAGCGAATCCTAATGAACTGGTTTCTTCTAAAAAGAATTCATGAGGAAGCTGTACTAATACACCTGCCCCGTCACCTGAATTAGGATCACAGCCACAGGCACCACGGTGATCCATACGAATCAGCATTTTTATGGAATCCTGAACAATGCGGTGTGATTTTATGCCTTTTAAGCTAGCTACAAAACCAATACCACAAGCGTCATGCTCGAATTCTTTTCTGTACAAACCTACTTCATTCGGATTTCTCATAGGAAACTATAAATATTCTAATAAAAATAATAATTAATCAAAACCAACTATTCTCGCTGAAATGTATATTTCAGGTAGATAATATAGCTAATTTCAAATTTAATTAAAAATAAATTTGGCAAAACGATCTAATGACAAAATATTCTTCGGAATTTAAAATATCAAAAATCGAACACAAAAATTCTTGATATTATCCAATTTTAGTCGTAATCCTCACCGTAAGACTCGCCATATTCCTCCCCTGAATCCGTATCATCTTCATCCTGGAACTCATTTTCGAGATCATTTAAATAGATGGCATCCACTCCTTCCTGAACGGTATTTAAAAGTGTTAAATTTTCAATTTTAGCGGTATCTAATCTCTCAGCGATTTCTTCATTTTTCGTAACTACGACGAATAAGCCACCCTCGTTCGTGCAAATCTTAGTGCCCTTACGAATGGCTGATACTCCGTAACCGTCTATTTCTGCTGTCTTGGAAAGATTTAGGATAATGTTAGCGTAATCTTTTTTAAACAAAAGGCGAATAGCATTTTCTAATTCCTCTGAATTAGTAGTGGCTAATTGTTCAGCCTTCCAATCAATTACGGCATAACTTTCGTTTTGTTCGAGTTGAAATGAATTAATGTTAGACATGTTGCAAATACTGGATGGTGTTTGTGTAAATACGGTTATATAGATCTTCTTGTGGTTCTTTTTGGAATTTTAAACCAGTGATTTCTTCATACAAAAGAATATATCTTTCTGATATTTGTTGAACGAATTCATCTGTAATCGTAGGTACTTGCTGCCCTTCTTTACCCTGAAAGTTATTGGCAATAAGCCACTCTCTAACGAATTCCTTCGATAATTGCTTCTGAGCTAAACCTTTCGCAAATAATTCAGCATAAGGTGTCTTATAGAAATAACGGGATGAATCAGGTGTATGGATTTCATCCATCAACATGATTTTACCTTCGTAAAGACCAAATTCATATTTAGTGTCAACTAAAATAAGGTCCTTTTCTGCTGCCATCTCCTGCCCTCTTTGAAACAATCGATGTGTTATTTGACATAATTCATCCATATATTCTTTAGAGACAATTCCTTGAGAGATAATCTCTTCTACGGAAATATCTTCATCATGTCCTTCGCTCGCCTTTGTTGTAGGAGTAATAATCGGAGTAGGTAGCTGTTGATTTTCTACCAAACCTTCAGGAAGTGAAACCCCGCAAACACTACGTTTACCAGCCTTATATTCTCTCCAAAGATGTCCAACTAAATAACCTCTAATCACCATTTCAATAGGAAATGGCTGGCATTTAAGACCAAAAGCTACATTGGGATCAGGGGTTGCTAGTAACCAATTAGGAACGATATCTGCAGTTTTTTGCAAGAAATAGCTCGCAATTTGATTTAGCACTTGCCCTTTAAAAGGTATCAAACGTGGTAAAACCACATCAAATGCAGAAATACGATCAGAGGTAATCATTAACAAATGATCTCCAATTCCATAAACATCACGCACTTTTCCTTTATAAAAAGAGGTCTGATCTGGGAATTGATAAGGGGCATTACTCATGGTTTATCTTATTAGTAAATGAAATTCTTTTGCTTCTTTTTCATCAAATCAAGTAAAGATAACGCTTCTTGCGTATTTATTTTTTGAGTTTGACTGATCATTTGCGTTGATTTAGCTTGTTTCTTTAATTTGTTCTGAGGAAAATTAAATGCGTACAATTCGTATGTTTTCACTAAGGTATCTACATTCCCATTTTTCTTTATAGAATTCTGTAAATCAACTAATCCTTTCTGTTGACTCCCCGCATTAGCAGAAAAATGACTTAATAAGATATCTATATCCATGCTTTGAGAATTCAAAGCCAATGCTTGCTTCTCTATCCCATTCTTTCTTGACTTTAATTCAAGAACTGCGATTAATCTTTCAATTTCTGGATTAACAAGCCTTCTTAATAGATTTAGCCCCAATTAATGCTTGCTTGTAATTTTTTGCTTGAACTTGCTCGTTAATTTCAGCAATGGCAACATTATACTGCTTCGACGAGGTGTTAAACAAACCCTCGTAGAATAATATAAATATGTAAAATAGAGTTGGGAACATTTACATTTTGATTGCTTTTGCCGTAAATACACTATCTATGAACAACAAAAGCACTATTAAAATTACTAAATATATTTTTAGGTAGGAACCCGTTAACCAGTTATTCAACTCATTCGTATTGAATATGGAATTATTCTCTTTTAAATTTTCTAATTTTTCCCAGGCATTTTTTACTTTTTGAAAATGTAAAATAGCCTCATTGTTAATAATGGGAGTGTTAAATTCGGTATATACATGATGTGGAAACTGTGTAGAACTTATGGCGTGTTGTTCAATTAAATTTAGAAATGAATCTTGATCAGTTTGAGGTATCACTAGCATCCATCGTTTTTCTTTATTGTCGTAAAGAATTAATCCAAAGGTGCTATTTTCGGACAAGTCCTTTACTTTTGATTGCAATTGGTTCCAAGTTAAGCTGGAGGCATCTTTAGCTATCCCGAATAAATATTCTTGCTTATTTTGAATTGAATTAGAATAGGTTTGTTTTACCTGTAAGCTATAAAAAGTCAATAGCATAAAGGCCGAAAGAAGTACAAAACGCAAAAGGTACCTGAAAACAATGAATCTAGAAACCTTATAAACCGACCCCTTGGCAACATAATATTTATACGCCATTAAAAGAGATGTAATGAGGTAAATCCCAACCAATAAGACACCTATTTCCTTTAAATTCATATAATCGGTTAAATTCAATAAAATTTAATTGCTATTTTTACAATTCTATCAAAATTAGCATGGATATATTAAAAAGTAAACGACTTGATCACCTCAAGTATGAAATTCGTGGGCCTGTATATGATAAAGCGTTATCGCTTCAAAATCAGGGTTA
>JBEBBJ010000085.1:0-10080 GCA_041158445.1 Bacteroidota bacterium | reverse complement strand
ATTCACGATTGGGAATGACCCCGTGTATGACTTGCAATTAGCGCGCTATGATGTGCTGGGTTCCCTGGCTCACATCACGATGCTAGAAAAAGTAGGGCTTTTAGGTGCTGAGGAATTAGGGCCTCTTTGCGCTGAATTGAAGGCCATTTATGCGCAAATCGATGCAGGTAATTTCACGATCGAAGACGGAATGGAAGACGTCCACTCCCAAATCGAGTATCTATTAACGCAGAAATTAGGTGATCAAGGCAAGAAAATCCATGCGGGACGTTCCAGAAACGACCAGGTTTTAGTGGATTTAAAGTTATTCATGCGGGCTGAAATCCAGCACATTGCGGATTCCGTGGAGCGTTTATTTGATTTATTAATCGCCAAAAGCGAAGCCCACAAAAACGATTTATTACCTGGTTACACGCATTTACAGATTGCTATGCCGTCTTCTTTTGGACTTTGGTTCGGAGCTTTTGCGGAAAGCCTGGTAGAGGACATTGAATTATTAGAGGCGGCCTTCCGTCTGGATACGGCTCTTCTTTTCCTTTGGACAGAAAATACACGACGGAATTATTAGGCTTCGAATCACCCCACGTGAACGTTGTTAATGCTCAATTATCGCGTGGAAAGACCGAATTGTATGTCTTAACGGCCATCGCACAAATCGCTACGACGCTGAGCAAATTAGCGATGGACGTGTGTTTGTACAATTCCCAAAACTTCGGCTTCATCGAACTCCCAAGCTCCTTAACGACAGGCAGCTCGATCATGCCACACAAGAAGAATCCAGACGTAGCCGAATTGCTCAGAGGAAAAGCCAATAAATTAAAGGCCCTCCCTAACCAATTGCAGTTATTAACAAGCAATTTACCTTCCGGTTATCACCGTGAATTCCAGTTAACGAAGGAATTATTGATGCCAGCAATTGAGGAAATTTTAGACGGTTTAGAGATCACGCATTATATGGTCAGCCACATGAAGGTGAAGAAAGACCTCTTAGTGGACTCGAAATACGATCTATTGTTCTCTGTAGAGGAAGTGAATAAATTAGTCGTTCAGGGTATTCCATTCCGAGAGGCCTACCAAATTGTGGGTAAAAAGATCGAAGAGGGTGCTTTCGACGGAAGTGCGCGAGAGATCAATCACTCGCACTTAGGAAGCATCGGTAATTTAGGCCTGAAAGAGATTCAAGATCAGAAAGAAATCGCTTGGAAGCGTTTTGGCTTTGAAAAAGTCAACAAGGCTATCGCTGCATTAATTTCTTAATATACTTTCCTAGAATATCGAATTCTAAGTTTACGCGATCTCCTATTTTTAGTTGATGAAAAACGGTGTGTTCATACGTGTAAGGAATAATACAAACGGTAAAAGAGTCATCCTGCGAATCCACGACCGTTAAACTCGTTCCATTCACACAAATCGAGCCTTTTTCGACGGTCACATGTCCACTGCTTTTTGGATAGCTGAAGCGGTATTCCCAACTTCCATTCTGATCCGTTATTTCAGAACAAACTCCAGTCAAATCTACGTGGCCTTGAACAATATGCCCATCGAAGCGAGCATTTGCAGCCATGCAACGTTCCAAATTTACTTTTTGGCCTATTTGCAAATCCCCTAGGTTCGTCTTCTGCAATGTTTCATCGATAGCCGTTACGCGGTATTGATCTCCCTGAATTTCAACAACCGTCAGACAAACCCCATTATGTGCCAGGGATTGATCCACTTTTAATTCCTGCGTAAACGGAGAGGTGAGCGAACCCATCGCCTCCACAATACCTGTAAACATCTGATTTAATTGCTATTTTTGTGTTCTCAAAATTACACCCATTCCGATGAAATTCAATAAATGGTTCCTCTTTCTGATTCCGGTCATCGCGATTCTCGCCTATCTAAGCATTCCGAGTGCTAAACCCGTAGACGAAACGGGAGCAGATGTGGCGAAAATCCGAAGCGACAAGGACGAAAACTTTCGCAACTCAGACGAATCCCCCATCAAAGATAAAGCCGCCTTTAAAGGATTAAACTATTATCCCTTTAACAAAGAATACATCGTGGACTTTGTGCTAGAAAAAGCGGAGAAAGCCGAAACGGTAGAATTGAAAATGACGGATGGAACGACAGAAAAGTTGATTTTTTTCGGATTCATTAAGGCGGAATTCAAAAGCTTCACGCTGAAATTAAAATTATACCAGCACGAAGACGGCAATTTCTTTCTCCCCTTTAAAGACAAAACCGCCCCCACAGAAACCTATGGAGGCGGACGTTTTCTAGATTTACCCCTAACAAATGTAAAAAACAATCGGTTGCGGGTGGACTTTAATCTGGCCTATAATCCCTATTGTGCGTACAACGAAGATTTCGCTTGTCCCATTCCTCCCGCGGAAAACACCCTCCCTATTCGCATAGAGGCAGGTGAGAAAATTTTTAATTAACCTGGTGCAACGAAGCAGCTCCAGATAGATCTTTACTAATCACTGGACTTCCTTTGTACTTCACATGGGATGCACCCGAGGCATCTACTTTTAAAGACTTCTGTACATGCACTTGAGCACTGCTTGCTCCAGACGCATCTACATCGACATTACGAGCGAAGAAATCCAAGGCTTTCAGATGACTCGCGCCCGAAGCTTCCACTTTTAAATAATCGGTGTGACCCGTAATTTTGCAATCAGAAGCGCCACTTAATTCTATTTTCAGTTTGTCTGCATGTAAGCCTTCAATCAATCCCTTAGAGGCTCCTGAAAAAACAAGTGACATTTCTTCTTCGTTTGAAAAACCTTGTAAATCCACTTTGCTAGCACCTGAGAAATCTCCTGAATTTAATCGTGGAAGGGTAATATTAATAACCATCTTGGAATGATTATTATTCCAGCTCCATTTCCATTTTCTTCCATAATCATACGAAATCTCCAATTTCCCCGCAGATGAGCTCACTTCTAATTCATCAATATCACTTTCCTTGCCTGTAACAGATACGGAGTAAACGTTTCCTTTGTGCACATGCACCTCGAAGGCACTTCCTAGCTCAATGGAATTAAAATTAGCTACTTTGAATTTTTTAGTCACGATTGCAGGATCTGCGAACGAACTAAATGCGACTACTAAGGCGGCGAATAAAGACAGAATTTTTTTCATAGAATTTTTAATTTGTTGCTAGATGCAGGCCTGTTAAAAAAGGTTGCACGTTATTTAATCACGTTCCATTTATAACTCACACCAGCGCTCGCTTTATTAACGAAGGATGAGCTATCGTATTTTTTACCTTGTACGTATTTCGACGCATTTACCTCCATCTTAGCATATTTATCCAAAGTCACGTAGGCCTTGCTAACTGCAAAATCAGGTGCAACTAATTCAGCTGAATCGAAAAGAGCCGCGTTTAATTGCTCACCCCCACCTTTCAGTGTCAATGAGTGAAATCCACGCAAAACAACATCGAAAGTGGAAGACGTAAATCCTTCGATCTCGGTACTCGCATTACCGCCTAACTCCACTTTTGTCAATTCCGGTACGACAATCTCCACCTGTATACCTGGTTGAATTTTGTCCACGATTAATACGTTATTTTCCACATGAACCGAACTTTCTAAGGCCTGATTCCCCTTGTAGGTAATCTTAGGAAGATCTCCACGCGTGATTTTGATTTGCGATGACTCCGTATTCAAACCTTGAATGGAAGTAAAATTTTGCAAGTCCTTTGTAATCGTGAAACCTACTTTTTCATCGGAGAAGTCTTCGTCTTTCGACTCTTCGTCCGTATGCGGAATCCGGTTTAAGCAAATCAAGCCTTTGTCCATGGAAGTAACCACCTTCTAACACATTGTCCATGTAATAAGCAAAATCACGCGTCATAGAGAATGATTTACCATACGGAATCATAATCTTCACTTTCAATCGTTGTGCTCTAAAACGGGCATCAGAAAGGCCAAAATGCGTATCAAAACGTAAGTCTTTCCCTTTTTGCAGGTAATTGTACTTGATCATTTTGGCATTCGACTCCGCTTCCTTACGCGTTAAACCCTGAGACTTCGCATATTGAATCACCTGAATGGTTTTGCCATCGTAGCCTTCAATTTCGATATTTGCCCGGTTAAAACGCTCCTCGTTATAATCGTGGTTATCTTCATCGTCTTCAAATTCAAAGCCTAACTCTTCTACTTTCTCTCCTAACATCATTTGCCAGATCGTCTCGTTATCTTTTTTATCGATATCTAACACATAGGTAGTCGAATCTGAGACCACGATATCCTTCACTTGATTGTATGATGCAGAGCGTTGGAAGTTACGGCCATAGAAAGCTGCCGCAGCGAATAAACCCACCCAACCCACAATCATCATCGTCGTCGAAGCAATCTTGTAGGTCTTATTGTAAAATTTACGATTTGCTAATAAGGAAACTCCAGCGATAGCGATCGAAACGAAGACGGGTAAGATGGCCAAAACCAAGGCAGGTATCGCCCAGATAGGTAAATCTTTAGCGATTAAATATAGCGGTAAAGGTCCCATATGAACGAATTGGCCTTGATCAATCCCCGTAAATCCAAACAGGCATATGCCCACCAAAGCAACGATAAAAGCAATACCTAAAATCAACAAAATGATTCCCACGAAGATTTGAACGACCCAACGAATAATATTCAAAGGTCCTTTCAAAGCCGAGAAAACAGTCGCAGCGATACGGAAAGGGAATAATAATACCTTTGTTAAGGCATTTTCTTCTGTCTCATTCGGCTGAATACTCTTCTTAATATTGTTCTCAATATTTTCCAAGGTAATCGGCTCACCGGTCATCTCCATCTTATCCTTCATCGTTTTAGCCTCAGGTGTAATGGCTAAGATTACAATATAGGCAACGACTCCTGAGCCAAATAGACCCACGGACAAAACGGCTAAAACTCGCAATAAACCTACATCCCAGCCAGTATAGGCCGCGATACCCGCCATTACACCACCGATCACTTTTTTCTCTGGGTCACGGTAAAACTTGCGATAGGATTTATCGTCATCTGGATTTAATTCTCCCGGAATGACTGCCCAAAGAATAATATATGCCCAGAATACAATATTTCCTAAATGAAATAAAGGGAAGCTAGCGCTTAATAAGGCTAATAAAACAAGGCGAACCCAAATCGGATCTATCTGAAAATAGCGGGCAATTCCTGCTGCAACCCCGCCTAGTTTTTTGCGGGTGATGTCACGACGGAAAACCTTAGGGCCTTCTTCTGATTTAGGGGCTGTATAGCCTTCCTTCTTGTCTTCTTCCTCTTCCACTTGCTTGAAATCTGCAATGGTCCCTAAAGATGCGATCAAGGCATCCACGTGTGCTTGGGAAATGGCCTCAGTTTTCTCTGTTTCTCTGATGTTCCAAAACTTCTCCGCAATACTCGATTCAATATCAGCGATAATTTCCTTCGATCCCTCGAATGACGCGAAATACGCATGAATGGATTTTAAGTAAGCATCTAAAGTAGCGTAGGCGTCCTCTTCGATGTGGAAGACAAATCCAGCAATGTTAATTGATAAAGTCTTTTTCATGTGTGTTTTCGTTATGCCTGTAAGGAAGCGTTTGAGATTTGGTTAACGGAGGACTGCAATTCGTCCCAAGTTTCGGACATTTCTGTTAAAAACTCCTGTCCTTTTTCTGTTAATAAATAATATTTCCTAGGCGGTCCGGAGGCTGATTCGACCCAACGGTAGTCTAAAAAGCCCGCATTTTTTAAGCGAGTTAATAAGGGATAGAGCGTACCTTCCACGACCATAATCTTCGCAGAAGTTAACTCAGCTAACATGGTAGAGGCATAGACCTCCCCTTTTGAGATAATTTTAAGGATGCAGAATTCAAGTATTCCCTTCCTCATTTGCACCTTGGCATTTTCAATATCCATGGGTTATTTGTTTAATTTGGTAATGCAAATATAGACAAGGTACTATGTAATGCAAAGTACCTTAGAAAATTTATTTGGGAAATTGGATAAACGGTAGGTAATTTGTGATGAACGCACTCTTTTTAGGGTTGAGATAATTATGATTTTCAAAGAATTTTCCTTGCCATTAGCCTTTTATAACCGGGACACCTGGTTGAAAGTAGCCTTTTTTGCGGTTAGCGTGGTGATGGCGGGGTTCTCTTTGTACTTCACTGATGGCTTGGTAACCAAGCTGGAGGAACGGGAAAAGCAACAGATTGAGTTATATGCGGAGACTATTCGCTATGCGCTGACCAGTGATAATAACGCGGATATCAATTTCTTTTTCGAGCGAATTAAGAAAATCAATGAGAATAATACCATCCCTGTGATTTGGAAAGATGGTTCTGGTCACTTGAATTCCATCAATATTCCCATTCAGGAGACGCTTTCTACCGAGAAAAAACAAGAGATTTTAAAGCAGAAGCTGCAAGAGATTATTGCGGAAAACAACCAGCCCATCGAAATGGACATGGGTTTCCAAAAAGAATATATCTATTACGGTAATTCGAAATTGCTGAAATTATTGCGCTACTATCCCCTTTCTCAATTATTAGTCGTGCTGATTATCGGCTTTCTCGGCTATATATTTCTTTCGTATTCTAGGCGGGCGGAGCAGAATCGCGTTTGGGTGGGTCTGGCGAAAGAGACCGCTCATCAATTAGGAACACCTCTTTCGTCATTGACTGCCTGGGTCGAATTATTGCGAAATGAGCCTCACATCAATCCGGATATTGTGGTGGAATTATCGAAGGACATTCAGCGTTTGGAGACTATTACCACCCGCTTTTCGAACATTGGATCTACACCAGTATTGAAGTTAGAGGATATAGAGGCCGTTATTCAAGCTTTTATTAGCTATTTGAAAATTCGTATTTCGTCCAAAGTCACCATCGAAATACATTCCTCCCTCGCTGCGAACCAAGAGGCGAATTTGAATAAATACCTATTTGAATGGGTAATCGAGAACATATGCAAAAATGGAGTAGATGCGATGGGTGGCCAGGGTCAGCTGCGTATTGAATTAAAAGAAGGAAAAAATCAGGTGATTCACATCGATATATCAGATACTGGAAAAGGTATTTTAGCAAGTAATACCTCCAAAATCTTCTCCCCAGGCTTCTCGACAAAAAAACGGGGATGGGGTTTGGGACTAACCTTGGCTAAACGGATCATTGAAAATTACCATCAAGGTAAATTAGTGTTGAAATCAACGGAGATTAATAAAGGTTCGACCTTCCGTATTACCCTCCCAAAACCAGCCTAGATGACAGATCCTAATCTTGTTTTTGGCTCTGCCTTGTGCATCATATTCATCGGATATGCGTTGAAAAGCGCCGGTTTCATTCAGGAACACGACGGAAAATCACTGTCAAAATTCTTAATGCACACCACCTTCCCAGCCTTGGTATTCTCGACGATGATTCGGGTAAATATAACCTGGGATTTAATCTACTTGCCACTGATCGCCATGCTATTCGGGATGTTTTTATCCTTTTTAGCCTTTCACCTTTTCAAACAAACGGAACCAGAAAATCGAGGGGTGATGACCCTCGGGAGTGCTGGATTTAATCTAGGCATCTTTGCGTATCCGCTGATTGAGGGGATTTTTGGAATACAGGGCTTAACCTATGCCATCATGTTTGACCTCGGAAATTCTGTCGTGAATTTTTTCGTGAATTATGGTATGGGGAATTACTTCAGCAGAGGTCCTAAAAAAGACAACATCGCTGCTCATATTTTCAAACGCATTATTTCGCTTCCTCCCTTACAGGCCATGGTTTTAGGGGTCCTAGTCAATGTGTTACAGCTTAAATTTCCTGTTTTTGCTCTAGACATTATATCGACCATTGCCGCTGGAAATAAGCCCATCGTCTTATTATTAATGGGTATTTATTTTAGCATACGCTTGTCGAAGAAGTCTTATTCCCGTGTCTTCCAGGTACTGAGCCTGCGATATGCGATGGGCTTTCTGATCGGTGGCATCTGTTTTTATGTGTTGCCGTTCGAATTAGGCTTTAGGAACTTGTTGATGCTCTGCCTAATCTTACCCGTGGGCATGACAGTGATTACGTACTCAGATGAGTTAAATTTAAATACGCCACTCGCCGCGTCATTAGTGAATATTTCACTCGTGATTAGCTTTGTCATCATGTGGATCATGGTGAGTGTTTTCCACATGAGCGCGATTTAACCGATTTTTTTGGTAATTTTATGAAACATTGGCTTATTGAACTTGTTTAGTTCATAACCAATCCGCTAAAATTATGGTAGTCCCTTACAAGAATCAGTCCAAAGGAAAAAAAGAACAAGTCGCAGACATGTTCAATTCCATCTCCCACAAATATGATTTTCTGAATCATCTTTTGAGTGGTGGGATTGATATTATTTGGCGTAAAAAAGCCATCAAATTATTACAAAATAAGGGAATCAAATCCATTCTTGATATCGCCACCGGTACGGGGGATTTCGCGATTGAAGCCCTTAAAATCAAGCCAGAGAAAATCGTAGGGATTGATATTTCAGAGGGAATGCTTTCTTTCGGAGTGGAAAAAATCAAGAAATTAGGCTACGATAAAATCATCAGCTTGCAGAAAGGAGACTCAGAAAAAATCCCGTTCTCAGACAATAGTTTTGATGCTATTACCGTTAGTTTTGGGGTGAGAAATTATGAGACCTTAGACAAAGGCTTGAAAGAAATGAACCGCGTATTAAAGCCGGGAGGCCATTGTTTGATTTTAGAATTCTCGAATCCAAAGAGCTTCCCTATGAAGCAATTATATACGTTTTATTCGAAATTTTGCCTGCCTGTTTTAGGAAAACTAATTTCCAAAGACCCGGCAGCCTATACCTACCTTCCTGAATCTGTTCAAGCTTTTCCAGATGGCAAAGATTTCTTGAAAATTTATGAGGAATGTGGATTTGTTGATACGAAATGGATTCCGATGACTGGTGGTATTTGCTCCATCTATCTAGGACATAAAAAAGCTAAAAACGCGTGAAAAAAGCACCTCTAATCGGTTTTATCCTTGCTTTTCTTTTGGGATTTACTGCCCTAGGACAAGGAAAGAAGTACATTCAATTGCACGATGAGTTTTATGATGAAAAACCGGTGCATTTTGGATTTATGTTTGGCTTAACCGGCAGCAATTATTATGCGAACGGCTTCCCAAGTGTATTAGTGAATGATGTGACAGGCGAACCTCTTTCCCTAACCTCTCCTAAAACCTTTGGCTTCCAAATAGGCGGAATCGTTAATTATGCATTAAGCAAGCACGTAGAAGTAAAATCAGGCTTAAACATTGCCTTATACGATCGTCAAATTCAATTCGCGAACGAAGACCTGATCTCAAGAGAATCCACTTGGTTAGAGATCCCCATGTTATTGAAATTCCGTTCGGTACGTCGCCAAAACCACCGCATGTATTTGCTATCCGGTTTAAAACTAGGATTGGAGGCGAATGTGAAGAAAAAGAATACGGCTGTGACAGCAAATACCTCTGAGCTCTCTTTAGAATATGGAATTGGATTCGAGCGTTTCTATCGATTCTTTAAATTCTCTCCGGAGATTCGTATTTCACACGGACTAAATAATTTATTTGTTCCTCCTGGATCGACATCTAGTTATTCAAAATTAAGCCAATTGAACTCACACACAATTAGCTTAATTTTCAATTTCGAATAATTACTTCAATCCTTTTCTCGCCTTTTTAGGATCTACTACCGTTTCGAACGAACTCACGGCTGAAACCCCAAACCATCCTGTTCCTTGCCACTTCGAGGTTGCATTTAGGTTCTTGATGTTGGTCGGAATATTAGCTGCAGGTCTAGAGAATAATCCCGCATTATTTAATTCCAATCGAGCCTGCGAATAGAAGTTAAACTCATCTTCTGAAATAGACCAAACCTCTACACGTATCTTATCATTCTCCAAGTATAATTGGGGGGAAATGGATCGGCGAATCGGAAGAATAAATAATAGTCCATCCGTCATGGCTCCTTTTTGAAAGCCCGCATCATAGACTAAGGTTAAATTAGCAGGGTCATTTAATAATTGCCCATTTTTATAGGTCTTCACGCGGTAACAATCGCCTGGCCCACGTAAATCACGCGCGTAAAATTGCGC
>JBEBBJ010000084.1:0-6343 GCA_041158445.1 Bacteroidota bacterium | reverse complement strand
TGCCTTAAATGCGGGTTTAATTCATGAGATTAGAGAAGTAGCAGAAGCTGCCCAAATAGACGATGAAGTCCGTGTTTTAGTCATCACGGGCGAAGGGAAGGCCTTCTGTTCAGGAGCAGATTTGAAATCCGGTGTGACAGATCCTAATCTTGGGAATGTGTTGAGGTCAACTTATAACCCGATGATTTCTGCCTTGAGAGGTTTGAATAAGCCAGTTATAGGTGCGATTAATGGGGTAGCGGCAGGTGCTGGGTGTAGTTTAGCCTTAGCCTGTGATTATCTCATCGCGAAGGAGGATGCGTATTTCTCTGAATTATTTGTCCAAATCGGTTTAGCCATGGACGCTGGTTCCACCGCCTTTTTGATGCAATCTGTAGGTTATCACCGGGCATTTGACTTAGCTACGACTGGACGTAAAGTAGGAGCGAAGGAGGCTAAAGAGATAGGGTTAGTGGCTGAGGTCGTATCAGAACAAGAATGGGAACACAAAGTACAGGAGACTGCCGTATCCTTTTCAAAGAAAGCCACTTTAGCCATCTCCCTCATGAAGCGTAGTTTGCAACGTGCTTATAATCAAGATTTAGCGGCGACATTAGCTTCCGAAGCTGAGGAGCAAACAATACTTGGTCACAGTGAAGACTTCGCGGAAGGGGTGGCTGCTTTTATTCAGAAAAGGGCTCCTCATTTCAAAGGGAAATAATTTTTGGAAAATTTTAGGGGATAGTTTTTCATTTTGCCAAAGAAATTCTACCTTTGCAATCCCGAAAGGGCAATGGTTGCGTAGCTCAATTGGATAGAGCATCTCACTACGGATGAGAAGGTTTGGGGTTCGAATCCCTACGCGACCACAGAAATCAAAAGACCTGTATTTTTACAGGTCTTTTTTTTTTGCCTAATTTACAGACCTATGGTACGCTACAATACAAAAGACTGGATCAACTTTATTTTTAAGTTTCATCAGTCTGATACTTTTCGAAAATTATTGCCTTTAATGTTCTTTATAGGTGGTTATTCTGGGCTTATTTATTTTTTAGAAATGGAATATTTTCACTTAGGTGAGGATAGTAAGTTGAAGAATATCTCCATGATGCATAGTATGCTGGGATTTGTCATCTCTTTGTTACTAGCTTATAGAACAAATACCGCCTACGATCGTTGGTGGGAGGGAAGAAAATTGTGGGGATCTTTAGTGAATTCTAGTCGAAATTTAGCCTTAAAATTATCGGCGATTTTAGATAATGAAGTTGATCGACACTTTTTTAAGAAAATTATTCCGTTGTATGCCCTTGTTTTACAGCAATACTTAATTGATGATGAATCTAGCTTAGTGCTATATGAGGGTCTAGATTTACAAATTGACCATAGTAAGCACAAACCTAATCAGGTGGCTAAGATGATGATGAAAAAATCAAATGAACTCTATGTTGGAGGAAGATTGAGTGGTCATCAACTGCTCTACATAAATAGTGAATTGCAGTCATTTACAGATGTTTGTGGAGCCTGTGAGCGAATTAAAAATACGCCTATTCCTTATTCTTATAGCGCTTTCATTAAGAAATTCATCTTTATCTATGTATTAACATTGCCGTTCAGCTATGTGTTTGCCTTAGGGTTTTATGTTATTCCGGTGGTGGTATTTATCTTTTATGTGTTAGCAAGTTTGGAATTAATTGCGGAGGAAATCGAAGATCCTTTTGGGACTGATGCCAATGATTTGCCTACAGAGAAAATTGCTTCTAACATTAAAAAACATGTAGAAGAGATATTCGGGTAATGGTTTATTTTAAGGCCTTTTGTAATACTTGAATATTTCCATCGATGGCCTTAGGATCATAGTTTAAACCTAAGATTTTGGCTATAAATGGATAGACGTTCACATTTTCGAAACCTTCAAGTTGTAAACCTGATTTAATTGCTGGCCCCCAAGCTTGGAAGCTAGCGCGCATTTCAGGAAGCAATGGGTCGAATCCATGTTTCCCTTTCGAGGTTTTTCGCGTGGAGAGGTTGAATACTTGTGGAAGTTTTGGGACTAATAAAAGATCACCTAGGCGATTATATCGATCATCTGATTTACGGTAATGCCAATGTGCTGGAGTCTCCTCCTTTTTATAGGTCGTGAACCGATTGTCTTTCTTCAATTCCTGGTAGGTTGAATCGATTTTAGAGGGATCTTTCGCATAGATATGCAATAAGGCATCTCCCCAAGGTACCTGAAAGGCGGTAGTGTTCAAAGGTGCCGGTTTTCCGATCGTATTCACATTATCCACCTCTTTCATTCCATGATCTGAGACGAAAACGAAATTGATGGGTAAACCAAGTGGAGCAACAGCCGCTTCTAGATCCGCGATGGCTTGGTCCACAAATTGGACGGAATGCTGAACGCGGGGATCCTCCGGGCCATATTCATGGGCGTCATGATCGACTTCCGGGAAGTAAAACGTAATTAAATGAGGACGATTGTCTGCAGGTAAGGAAAGCCAATTCTTGACTTGTGCGATACGCGTTTTGATGTCAATGGCCTCGTTATAGACGTAGTAGTAAGATGGATAGGTGTCCTGAATATTCGCTTCTGAGGCCACCCAGTAGAAGCTGGCCGCCATCATCTGTTGTTTCTCGGCTAATACCCAAAGCGGTGTTCCGCCATACCATTTCCCTTCGCCTACCATTTTCTTATTCGACATTCGGTATTCTTGGCCAGAATTCACGTCTAAATAGGTATTATCCACTAAACCATGGTGCGAGGGATACAAACCCGTGGCAATGGAATAGTGATTAGGGAAGGTGAGTGTAGGGTAGGAGGCTTGCATATAGCTTGCCTTTACACCGGATTTTTCTTTTGATTGCAGGAATTTTGCTTCGTATTTATGGGAGAAATCAGAGCGAAATCCATCGGCAGAAATTAAAATAACATAAGGCTTTTCTTGTTGTTTTGGGGCATTTGAACGTCCAGCGATGATGTGCTGGGTCGTGTCTTGTGCGTAAGCCTGAAGGCTAAAAAACAACAATAAAGCGATTAGTCTCATGATTTCTTTTTCCAAAATTTACCACCTCCAGATTTTCCGCCACCCGGCTTGCTACCTGACTTGCCTTTATAGCCACCGAAAGAACTTTTCTGTGCCGCCGGATTATAAGCAGGCGTCTCGCCAAACTCCTCAGGTACAGTCGCTTTGGTTACTTCTTTTTCCAACAGATCTTCAATCGTCTTGAACTTGCGTTGCTCAGATTCTGTAATGAAGGTGTAGGCCGTTCCTTTGGTTTGGGCACGGGCAGTACGACCGATGCGGTGAATATAATCCTCTCCGTCGTTAGGTACATCGTAATTAATCACTAATTCGATTTCGTCGATATCAATACCGCGGCTTAAAATGTCCGTGGCTACTAAAATCTTCGTCTTCTTATTTCTAAAGTCTTGCAATACCTGCTCGCGAACTTCTTGCTCTAAATCAGAGTGAATCTCCTCCACAGAGAATCTAGCACGTTTTAAATCCGATGTGAGGGATTTTACATTCTGCTTTTTGGAACAGAAAACGATCACACGCGTATATTCCTGAAGCTTCAATAAATGCTTCACTAAAGGACTCTTTTGCTTCTCATAGACCACGAAAGCTTCTTGTACGATTTGCTCAGGTGGTTTCGAAACGGCAATATTAATCTCCACTGGATTTTGCAACAACTTCTGCGCTAAGGTTTTCATCTTAGGTGCGAAGGTGGCTGAGAACAATAAGTTTTGGCGCTTTTCAGGAAGGAATGAAATGATCTTCATCAAATCATCCGAGAATCCCATGTCCAGCATGCGATCCGCCTCATCTAAGACTAAATAACTACAGTGCTTTAAATTCACATAACCCATATTTAAATGGGCAATCATGCGACCTGGTGTACAAACCACGATATCAACACCGCTGGTCAAAGCCGTCTTCTCGGTTGTGAAGGAATTTCCATCCCCTCCGCCGTAAATGGCAATAGAGCTAACATTCGTGAAATAGCCCAAGCCTTCCATGTTTCCAGCGATTTGAATCGCAAGTTCACGGGTAGGTACGATAATCAGGGCATTGATGTGATCCTCGGGATGAGGTTCGGTAATTAATTTGTGGATGATGGGCAAAAGAAAGGCGGCTGTTTTACCGGTTCCTGTTTGGGCTGAGGCTAAAATGTCGCGGCCTGCTAATATGGGTTGGATAACTTGGGATTGAACCGGTGTTGCGGTTTTGTATCCCATGGAACTGATACCGTCTAAAATTTGTGGGCTAAGCCCGAGTTCTTCAAATGTCAAAGTATGTGTGTTTATTTTACCTTCTGATAGGTGGACAATCAATACTTCGATCAAGATGGAAGATTAATTGAAATTGAGTTACAAAATAGTGATCGACTAAATTTGTCGCGTATTCTGAGGGGATTAATAGTTTGGTTGTTAACTCCGTTTGAGCGGGTTGATTTTTAGGCGCTGAAAACAAATTTCCCAGTTGCGTTCGTAAACTAGCCTCAAAGCCAAAATCCATAAAATCATTCAATCGATATCTAAATCCAACCCCTACTGGAATAGAAAATCCAATGGAAGGGATCGTTTCGTTGAAATTACGGATGGGATTAGTCGGGTGATCAGTAGCAATGATGTCGGAATAGTTTCTCCAAGAAGCTCCTGGAATACCCGCTCCTCCAAGCGAATCTAATTGATAAAGCTCTGGATTAGTAGAAACTAAAGCAATTCCTGCGGACAAGTAGGGGGAGAAGCGATTACGCTTCATATAACTTTGTTGGTTACCGTTTAATTCTAATAAACCTGAAAGCCCAAACTCCACAATATCATTTCTAAATCGGAAGCGTAAATCGGGTGTGGTAGGTAAAAGAGCTGAATTGTCAAAAGTATAATCATTACCGGCCAGGCGGATATAATTCAAATTTCCTTTAATGCTGAAGTTCTTGCTGACGTGACGGGTTAAATGAGCACCTACATTAAAACGAGATTGATCATTTACTAAACGATTAAACATCGTTAATTCGTTGTTTAAGCTGTAGTAATGGGAACTACCTGCGCCAAAGCCTATCGATGTATGCGGATTGAAGCGCGCTTTTTTAAAGCCTGTACCACCTTTTTTACCTATTTTCCAAAATTGAGCATGTGTCGAAGCACTGAAAGTTAGTGTAAGTAGTAGAAGGATGGAACTAAATCGTAGCATAAGAGGCGTAAATTTAACGTCAAAAACAAATATACTCATAAATCAATAAACGCTAAGAACTTGGATTTATTTTGCTGAGCTAATTTGGAATATTTCTAACTTGCTTCTCTCCGGAAGCTTCGGTAATTTTAGGTATAATTCTGTCACCATGAAAAAAATCATCCTCTTTTTAGCCGCGGCTGTTTTTGCCGCATGTAGCTCAAATCCAGAAGTGAGTGCGCCCACGGAGAATTTAAATGAAGTCTTAGCCTGTACTGATGCGAAAGGCTTAATCGCTAAATATGGGGAGAAATCTGTCATTTTAGATACATCCATCATTTCAGGTGATGACACGTTAAAAGGTGCGATTATTTTCCCAGGTACAGCGAAACAAGCCCATGTGTTTTTCCATGAAGGAAAGATTTCAGACGTGAGTATTGAAGGCGATAATTCTGCTTGGAAAACAAGTTCAGGCCTTTATTTAGGATTAACTCTTCAAGAAGTCGAAAAGATTAATACAAAGAATTTTACTATCTCCGGTTTTGGCTGGGCACACGGTGGTTCTGTTGTTTCGTGGGAAGGGGGCAAATTAGCCGGAGATAGCACGTTAACGCACCAAGTTTCCTTCCGTAATAAGCGTCAAAATATTTCTGTAGAAGAATTCAATAAAGTGTCAGGGGAGGCAGAGTTTGATGTACGTCATCCTTCGATTCAACAAATGAATCCAACGCTGGAACAAATCACGATTTTGAAACCTTATATCCCATCGAAAGAAGAGGGTAAAGGGATAGCAAAGAAGATTCAATCTAGCCAAATACCTGTTCGCTAGGCTAATTTAGGGTTATTCTTGTGACGGTCCGCATCGCGTTCCGTCTTCTTTAAGAGGTTCTGTTTCAGAGCCTCTTCTAGGTTAATGCCCGTTTGATTGGCTAGGCAAATCAACACAAACAAGACATCCGCCATTTCATCCCCTAGGTCCTTGTTTTTATCTGACTCTTTCTCTGATTGTTCGCCGTAACGACGCGCTATGATGCGAGCGACTTCACCCACTTCCTCAGTCAGCATCGCCATATTAGTCAGCTCACTAAAATAGCGAACACCTACCGTCTTAATCCACTCATCTACTTGTTGTTGGGCTTCAGATATAGTCATCATTAAGGATTTTTAGAGTCGATGATAATGGTCAC
>JBEBBJ010000083.1:0-11896 GCA_041158445.1 Bacteroidota bacterium | reverse complement strand
CGTCACATCGTTCAAACGCCAAACCTCCGCAGGGAAACGCAACACCTCATCCGTACCATCCTCATAGCTCAATTTAACGATCACTGGCATCGGTAAGCCCCCTTTGTTTTTGAAGTTCACCACGTAGAAGTTTTTGCCTTCCGTCACTAATTTCTTTTCGTCCTCATTTAAAGACGCCATATAGTCTTGGTATTTCTTTTTATCCGCTTCTGTAGGAGCGAAGCGATCGTAGGTATTGTAGAAATCCGTCAAATCTGGATTCTCTTCTACCACCGTGCGTTTGATATCGGTTTTATTGCGAATTGCTGACATGGTTTTTGCTTTCGCTTCAGCTACTGCCTTATCTCCTGCCTTTTTTACAGTTGGATCTTGCGTATCGATTCCAAACCATTCTACGGTCTCGATAGACTGATTTACGGGTTCCGTACCGTAGAACCAACCTCTCCAGAACCAATCCAAATCCACACCTGACGCATCTTCTAAGGTACGGAAGAAATCCGCTGGATACGGTTGTTTGAAAGCCCAACGACGTGCGTATTCTTTGAACGCATAGTCAAATAATTCGCGACCCATGACGGTTTCACGCAGGATATTTAAAGCCGTAGCTGGTTTGGCATACGCATTATTGCCAAAATCCATAATATTCTCCGAGTTCGCCATAATAGGCACCTGGTTCTTCGAATCTAAACGCATGTAAGGAACAATCGTCTGTGGCTCTCCACGGCGTGCAGGGAAATTACGATCCCACTCTTGCTCCGCTAAATACTGGCAGAACGTGTTCAAACCCTCATCCATCCATGACCATTGACGCTCATCTGAGTTAATGATCATTGGGAAGAAGTTGTGACCCACCTCATGGATAATCACACCGATCATCCCGTTTTTCACATTCTCCGTATAGGTTCCATCTGCTTCCGGTCGACCCCCATTAAAGGAAATCATCGGATATTCCATTCCACCACCTGCTGTCGCGTGGCAAGAAATAGCTACTGGATACGGATAGGCCACTGTTCTCTTCGAATAAGAGCGAAGCGTGTGCGCTACCACCATCGTCGAATACTTACCCCAAAGCGGATTTCCCTCTTTCGAATAATAGGACATCGCCCATACTTTTTTACCTTCTACATCCACCTGCATCGCATCCCAAATGAACTTACGGGAAGCTGTGAAAGCGAAGTCACGTACGTTATCAGCTTTAAATACCCAAGTTTTCTTTCCAGTCGGAACACTTTTCTCTGCCTTGATTGCTTCGTCTTGTGTCACGATTTCCACCGGACGCGTGGCTGTTTTTGCTTGCTCCCAACGCTTTAATTGGGTAGCAGTCATCACCTGATTTGGGTTTAATAATTCTCCTCCTGCACCTACAACGATGTCATTCGGAGCCGTAATGGCTACTTTATAGTTACCGAAATTCAAGGTAAACTCCCCTTGCCCTAAGAACTGTTTGTGCTGCCAGCCATACACGTCATTGTACACGGCTAAACGTGGGAACCAGTGTGCGATGAAATAATTCGCGATGTTCTCCTTGCCTAGAATCTCATAGCCAGAACGACCATAATATTCCGTAATTAAGTAATTCCAATCAATGCCAAAACTCACCGAAGCACCCGATTTCAACGGGGTAGGTAAGTCAATACGCATCATCGTTTGATTAATCGTGTGACGTAAAGGATTGCCTTTTGCATCTTTCACCGCCGTGATTTTATAACCGTAATCCTTCGGATTAGTCAACTCCTGAAAAGCACTAGCGCTGATGCCATTTTTGATTTCGCCCGTCTTGGTTGTCTTGCCTGGGGAATTCTTTTCAAATAGATTTTGGTCTAACTGAATCCACAAATACGGCAAATCGTCTGGGGAATTATTGTAATACGTGATCGTTTCTGATCCAATGATCTTGCGATTGATGTCATCAAGCTCGACTTTGATGTCATAATCAGCACGTTGTTGCCAATAGTCCTTACCTGGGGAACCGCTTGCGGTTCGGTAGGAGTTAGGCGTAGGCAAAGTCGACTCTAATTGTTCGAATCTGTTGTTTGCATTAAATGAGGTCTGAGCTTTGGCTGGCAATAAAATGATCGTCAGCGCGACAAGCTTTAGTAGATTTTTAAGCATGTTGAATAAGGTTATTTTATGCAAAATAGGAATTTTTCTTGATTTTTGTAGCTGTGCTAATCTGTGCTAAATATTATTTGTATATAATAGGTAGATTATGTAGTTTTGGGCCTTTACTAGTCAAAATCATTAAGCATTATATATCATGAGTGTAATCATTGGTCAAAAAGAATATTTCAAAGGCATTGGTCAAATCAAATTTGAAGGTGCAGAATCAGATAATCCTTTAGCTTTCCGTTATTATGACGAGAATCGCATAGTTGCCGGTAAGAGCATGAAGGAGCACCTTCGTTTTGCGATCGCCTATTGGCATTCTTTCTGCGGAGATGGCGCGGATCCTTTTGGACCAGGTACACATCATTACCCATGGGACGTTGCTTCAGATGCGCGTCAACGTGCAGCTGATAAAGCGGATGCAGCTTTTGAATTCATTACAAAGATGGGTGCGCCTTACTATTGTTTCCACGATGTGGATGCAATCGATGGCCACAACGATCCGAAAGAATTCGGCGATCGCGTGAAATTTATCACGGATATTTTTGCCAAAAAACAAGCAGAAAGTGGTGTGAAGCTTTTGTGGGGAACGGCGAACTTGTTCTCAAACGAGCGTTACATGAACGGTGCTTCAACGAACCCGAACTTTGAAGTAGTAGCTCACGCAGGGGCTCAATTAAAAGGCGCGATTGATGCGACGATTACCTTAGGTGGCGAAGGCTATGTGTTCTGGGGAGGTCGTGAGGGCTACATGAGCTTGTTAAATACAAACATGAAATTAGAGCGTGAAAACTTCGCTCGTATGTTACATACTTGCGTAGAATATGCGCGCCGCAATGGTTTCAAAGGGAAGTTCTTCATCGAGCCTAAGCCTTGTGAGCCTACAAAACACCAATATGATTACGATGCGGCTACGGTGATCGGCTTCTTACGTGAGTTCGATTTATTAGGTGAATTTGGTCTAAACTTAGAAGTAAACCACGCTACTTTAGCTGGACACACTTTTGCACACGAATGCCAAGTAGCTTCGGATGCAGGTATGCTAGCTTCTATCGATGCAAACCGCGGAGATAATCAAAATGGCTGGGATACAGATCAATTCCCTACGGACATTTACGAGTGGGCAGAGGCGATGGCCATCATCTTAAAGCAAGGTGGATTAGCTGGAGGTGGAATTAACTTTGACGCGAAACGTCGCCGTAATTCAACAGACATGCAAGATTTATTCTATGCACACATCGGTGGTATGGATACGATTGCTCGTTCTTTATTGATCGCTGAAAAAATCGCGAAACATGGTGAAATGGATCGTTTGAAAGCAGAGCGTTATGCTAGCTTTAACTCGGGTAAAGGAGCTGATTATACGGCTGGAAAATTGAAATTAGAAGATTTATACAAAATCGCTGTTGAAGTGGGAGAACCTGCTCAGATCTCTGGTAAGCAAGAATACTTAGAGAATTTGTTAGGCCGTTTTGTTTAAAAATACGTAATTCGGGGTATGAAAAGATTTTTTTTACTCCTACTGTTTTTTGCCTCTAGATTTATAGCAGCAGGGTCATCCGATGATCCTGCTGTTTTTTCTACAGCGAAACCCTGGGCCTATTGGTGGTGGCCCGGAAGTGCGGTGACAGAAAAGGGGATTACACATAATTTGGAGAATTTTAAAAAAGCCGGTTTCGGCGGTCTCCACATCATCCCCATCTACGGGGCAAAAGGTTCAGAGTCTTTATTCCAAAACTATTTAAGTCCCGGCTGGCAAGCTAAATTCTTTTTCACCTTAAAAGAAGCCAAACGATTAGGTCTCGGCATCGATATGACGATGGGGACTGGCTGGCCATTGGGTGGGCCATCTATCACCGAGAAGGAGGCAGCAAAAAAATACCAATTTAAAGACGGCGTTTTTTCTACCGATCTAACCGGCCAAAAAGTAAAGCGCGCCGCTCCTGGTGGCGAGGGCCTCGTGATGGACCACTTCGATATGAAGGCCTTTGCGAAATACAGCCATACCTTCGTGCCTCTATTAAAGAAAGCGCATTCACCTTTGCGTGCGATTTACAATGATTCTTATGAAGTATACGGCGGCAATTATACCCCAGAATTGTTTCCAGCATTTCAACGATTGAACGGCTACGATTTGCGAAAACACTTCGATGTACTTTCGAAGAAGAAGGCGGAATCGGAGGAAGAAAACCAAATTTTCGCCGATTACCACCGGACGATATCGACCCTGTTACAACGCAATTTTGTCCTTCCATTCGATCATTGGATCAATTCAATGGGCTTTACTTCTCGAAATCAAGCCCATGGGTCGCCTGGTAATTTGCTAGACATATATGCGGCGGCGGATATTCCGGAGGCCGAGTTTTTTGGATCAAAGCCATTTGACATTCCTGGTTACCGAGTGGATCCGGAATATGATTCGACCACCTTTGGGATACCGGATATTCGTGCGCTAAAATTAGCAAGTTCGGCAGCGAATTTGACAGGCAAGAAACTAGTGTCTGCGGAAACGGCGACTTGGTTAGGGAATCACTTTAAGGTTTCGATTGCGCAGGTGAAACCGGTTTTAGATCAAGTTTTTGTGGGTGGTGTGAATCACGTGTTCTTTCATGGGGCGACCTACTCTCCACCGGAAATCGTGTGGCCGGGTTGGTTGTTTTACGCGAGTACGAACTTTAATCCCCAAAGTCATTTTTGGGAGGCCATGCCCGCTTTGAATAAATACATCGAAAATGTGCAGACGATGTTACAGGCGAATCCGACGGATAGCGATGCGCTCTTGTATTTTCCGATGGAAGATGTGTGGCATGATAATAATGGTTCAGGGAAATTGCATACCCTCGAACTACATGCGAATAGTCGGGTGTGGTTGAAGAATACGTCTTTTGGAAAATGGTCTGAACTATTGCAGAACAAAGGATTCTCGGTGGACTATATTTCGGATGATTTGTTGACTGATCTTGTGCTGACGCCTACGAAGACCTTTAAAACGAAGACAGGTGGGACTTACAAAGTCTTGTTAATTCCGGCCGCGCACTATGTTTCCGTGGAGACGTTGGAATTGCTCGCGAAATGGGTGAAGCAAGGCTGTCCGGTCTGCTGATCAGTTAACTCGCCTGGGCGTTTCGACAGAGTCGATGGCTTCAAAAGGCCTTTCCTTCCTTCGTAAAAAGACGCCTGCCGGCGCGGCCTATTTTGTGACGAATTTGCAATCGAAATTTTCGGAGGGATCGATTTCCTTGAAAAAAATCGCTGGGAATTACGAGGTTTGGGATCCATTAACGGACGCGAAAAGCTATGGCAAAAAAGGTTCAGAGGCCTGGCTTTCTTTAGCTCCTGGCCAAAGTGTGATCATTAAATCAATCGCTAAAATTACGTCTGCTACTCCAATAGCTGCATCAAAAATCACCACAGAGCTCACGCCACAAAATCTGCAAGTTTCCGTCGGTTCTCGCACGTTTGATTTACCAGATTTTGCCTATTACACACACCTAGATACCTCAAAAGCGGATGCTCCTTCCGCTCGCTACCGCTTTAATCTAAACTTGAGCTCGGATCAACTAGCTGCAGCGAAAGTCTTGCATCTGACAGACCTACGGGATATGGCAAAAGTTCGGATCAATGGAAAAGAGATCGGGATGATTTGGTCACTTCCATTTCAGCTAGCTATACCAGAGGGGGTATTGCAAGAACAAAACCAAGTGGAGATTGAGGTGATTTCGAATGCGGCGAATCGCATTCGGAAGATGGATCAGCAAGGGGTGGTGTGGAAGAATTTCTATGAGATTAACTTTGTGGATATCCGATATAAGCCATTTGATGCCTCGAAGTGGGCGATCGAAGATGGAGGGATGAAGGGTAAAATTTATTTCACGAATCGATGAGTCAATTTATTCCAGCGATCAAAGAAGCCTTACGTGATCTAGCAGATGCAGATAATGCGTTTTGGATGCGCAAGTACATGCGGGAGAAATACCCATTTCTGGGTGTGAAAAAGCCGGAGCGTCAAGAGGTATTTAAACACCTCTACAAACAATACGGATCCTCAGGAGATTGGTTCGAGGTATCCTCTCAACTATTCGCCATGCCGGAACGGGAGTTTCAGTATGTCGCGATGGAATAC
Organism: Bacteroidota bacterium; assembly: GCA_041158445.1. Classification (GTDB taxonomy): domain Bacteria; phylum Bacteroidota; class Bacteroidia; order Cytophagales; family Spirosomataceae; genus Aquirufa. The sequence continues at coordinate 5,667 of JBEBBJ010000083.1, read as the reverse complement.
GTGAAACAGGCGAAAAAATCTTGGGACAAGCGATTGCCTGCTTTGTTCGAATCTTGGGTAGGGGAGGACTCTTGGTGGGATGTGGTTGATTTCTTAGCCCCACAAATTCTAGGGCCCTATTTCTTGAAATTTCCGGAGGAACGCGATGTGTGGATTCAGCGTTGGATGGATTCTGGGAATTTTTGGTTGCAGCGTTTTTGTCTCGTTTTTTCCCTTGGATATAGGGATAAAACGGATACCGTTTTACTTGCGAAATCTATTCAGGCCTTAAGCGGATCGAAGGAATTTTTTATACAAAAAGCCATCGGCTGGGCACTTCGCCAATATGCTCGAACGGACCCCGAATGGGTGATGGATTTTGTGGGAAATAATGCGTTGGCCCCGCTGAGTAAACGCGAGGCCTTGAAGCATTTATAGATTTATCTTTTCTTCTTGATAATGGCGAGCTCATGCGCCGTATCGTAATACGAACGCAAGTTTGACCAATCGAAGGTATCTGCGATACTTTCTACGCGGTTACGCTGCGTGATACGATCGCGCTGTGATTGCTGCACAAATTTGAACAAGAGGTTCGCTAATTGTTCCGCTGCCTCCTGGTAGCTTTGCGTCTTGCGATTCACCACGCTTACGCCCCATTGTTCGTAATCGCGCATTATTTGCATCATATAATCGCCAAAACCAGAAAGGTCTGAAGTTACCGTAGGTACCCCGCGTGCCATACATTCTAAAGGCGTATAGCCCCAAGGTTCGTAATAGCTAGGGAAAACACCTAAGTGACAACCGCGTACGAATTGGCCATAATCTAAGCCAAAAAGCGGGTTCGTCGACACAATAAAGTCGGGGTGGTATACCACTTTGACCTTGTCCTCTGGGTTATTTAAGAGATTTGTGCGGTGTAAATTTCGGATGATATCGTCCTCTTGTTTTAAGAGGTGAGTTACGACTTTTGGACGTGCATTCGTCTTCCAAGTCTGCACCGTTCTACGCAAACGCATCCGCCAATATTCATCCACGAAAGCGTTCAAATCGGGTAATTGTAAATCGTTCGAAGAAGCAGAGGCGTTGAATAAACGCTCGCCTACTTCTTTTTCAATGGCATGGCAATTCTCGCGGATCTCATCTAGTACCGCACGGGAATGCAAGACTTCCGGGTCGATAGAATGATACGGTTGCTTCGTCACGAAAAACATCACAACCGTTTTCTTCGAACCCGCCTCTTTCATCTTGCGATTCAAAATGGCTAAAGCATCCAAGGTGATATCGTATCCTTTGTTCGAATATTCGAAGCGACCGGAGGTGAATAAATACAGAGTTTGATCTAGGTCAAAGGGTTGGCTTTGGAAGAAATGCCCCATGACAAAGTTCGAAATACTTTGCTTGTATTTGGAGTGCAGGTTTTGGTGCTCGTGAAGGGCAGCGAAACGCTGGATATTTAAACCATTCGGTAGAATTAATTCGGGGATTCGGCCTAGGAAATACTGGCATTCTTTGGCCGTAATATCACTCACCGTGGTTAACACATCCGCTTTTTGTGCGGCAGCCCGCTCGAAACAAGCCTGAGCCTCGATGCCATAATGTTTCGCCTCTTTGAACCAATCGAAGTTTTCGATGACATCGTAGAAATTAGGCACATTGCCCGCTAAATAGCGGCCTAGCATCGTCGCGTGTGTGGTGAAAACCGTCGAGATTTTGACCTTGTCTTTCTTTAAATCCGGTAGTCCCGTAGACGCCATCCACTCGTGGAAGTGGGCCACTAGTTGCGTTTTATTCTTATTCTCTTCTGCTACTTCCGTTAAAAGTAGACGGATCATCTCGCCAAAAACAATGGTCTGATTCACTAAATCCTCTACCCCTAAAGTAGAGATTTTGTGGTTATCCCAGATGCGCCCTTTGATCGCATTCACCTCTTTTAGTAAGGAATCTAGCTCGAATAAAACGATTTTAGGCTTACCGGTGATCAACCAATAGCCATAATGAACGCCTAAACCAGCCTGGCGTAATTTCAAAACCGCTCGCTCTAAAGGAGTTTCCTCGGTTACGGTGATGGGCTCGAATTCTGCGGCCGCTGTTTGGGGAAAATAGGGTCCTAATAAGGCGTAATCATCGCCCCATTTTTCGACCATGGAGGGTACTTTTGTTCGAATAACGGTATAAATTCCGCCTACTTGATTACAGGTTTCCCAGGCAATCTCGAACAAATATTTTTTCTTTTCTGCTGCCATAAATATTACATGTAGGACGCACTCTCAAGCACTTGCGTTTTCCCGTTTTTGGTAATGGTGTAATTAAATCCTTTTTGGATGGCATAGGCGCCATGTTCTCCTTTTTTATTGATGGCCAAATAACCAATCTGAAATTCCTTGTATTTATAGCGTTTCACGATGCGCATCACGGCTTCTTCACACGCTTGCTGTGGCGACTTGCCTTGTCTCATTAATTCAACAATCAGGAAGGATCCCAAAGTCTTCATCACGAATTCCCCTAATCCCGTCGCACAAGCGCCTCCTACTTCATCGTCGCAAAAAACAGCTCCACCAATGATAGGGGAGTCGCCCACACGTCCGTGCATTTTAAAGGCCAAGCCGCTCGTAGTACAGGCTCCAGCGATTTCACCCGCTTTTCCGATCCCTAATAAACCGATCGTATCGTGTCGTTCGATATTAATAACTGGCTCGTATTTGGATTCTTTTTTCCATTCCTCCCAAGCCTTTTTCGAACTTTCCGTGAGTAAGTTCTCTACTTTAAACCCTTGATCTAACGCAAATTTCAAAGCTCCTGCACCTGATAACATCACGTGAGGTGTTTTTTCCATCACGGCTCTGGCTACAGAAATAGGGTGCATAATGCCTTCTAAAAAGGTAACAGACCCGGCATTGCCAAGGTGATCCATGATGCAAGCATCCAAGGTCACATGGCCATCGCGATCTGGATAACCGCCGTAACCCACCGAAGTATCATTCGGATCTGCTTCCGGAATTCTTGCCCCAGCTTCTACGCCATCGAGCGCTTTCCCTGTTTCCATCAGTTTATTCCAACCTGCGATGGTCGCTTTCTCATTTTTCCAGGTGGCAATAATGAGAGGTTCTGATACCGCCGTTTTTGCGGTGGCAGATAGGCCTGCGCCCAGTAGAGTGGATGTTTGAAGGAATGTGCGTCTTTTCATATAGCTTTAAAGATAATTTATTTGGGCTTAAAGGAACAATTTTGTAAAATTGTCTTTCTAAAATAGAAAAAAATCTTCGGATATTTCATTTATCTATCCCTATTTCATCAATGAAAATCATTAAATCTGCTTTTCCTTTGGCCATCGCCCTGTTTTTAACCTATGCGATGAACCAAAGCTGGGGAACTATTCCTCCCATTGGAAAAATATTTAGCCCTTTCCACGGCTTCTGGATGAATGCTGAAAGCCCAGAATCAGGTGAGCCCACAGAAGAAACCTTGCAAATCGCTGGCTTACATCAGCCCGTTCAAGTCGTGTACGACGAGATGGGAGTGCCTCACGTTTTCGCACAGGATGACCACGATCTGTATTTAGCTCAGGGTTATTTGACTGCCAAAGACCGTTTATGGCAGATGGAATTCCAAACACACTTCGCAGGTGGTCGTATTTCCGAAATTGTAGGCGAAAAAGGAATTGCCTCAGATCAATTCCAACGCCGCATGGGTTCGGTGTATGGTGCAGAGAAATCATTCGAAGGAATGAAGGAAGATCCTGCCGCTAAAACCGCATTAGAAGCCTATTCAGACGGGGTGAATGCCTACATCGCTTCTTTGTCAGATCGTCAATTGCCCCTTGAATACAAATTATTGAACTACCGTCCTGAGCCTTGGACGCCGATTAAGAGCGCCTTGTTCTTAAAAAACATGTCTTTCGTATTAGCGTCTGGTACGGATGATTTGAAGATGACGAACATCTTACGCAAGTATGGTCGCGAGGTCGCAGAGGATTTATTCCCTAATTATCCCTTCCAAGAAAGCCCGATTATTCCCGTAGGTTCTCCTGTCGATTTCAAGCCGGTGCCTATTCCAGCGGGTCCAGCAGATTTCACCGGTTTAGGATCTTCGATGACTACTCCTGAAAAAGATCCGAACATCGGGTCTAATAACTGGGCCGTGGCTGGAAATAAAACGGTTTCAGGTTTACCTATTTTAGCGAATGATCCTCACTTAACTTTATCTCTCCCTTCGATTTGGTACCAAATGCAATTAGTCGCACCCGGTGTCAATGTTTATGGATCTACGATGCCAGGAACGCCAAATGTGATCATTGGTTTCAATAAAAACGTAGCTTGGGGTGTAACGAACGTGGGTTCTGACGTGTTAGACTGGTACCAAGTGAAGTTTAAGGATGCCTCTAAAAAGGAGTATTGGCACGATGGAAAATGGAAGAAAACAACGATGCGTATCGAAACCTTCAAGATTAAAGGGAAGAAAGACATGGTGGACACGATCTTCTTCACTCACCATGGTCCTGTGGTTTACCTTTCTCATGAAAAACCATTCCGGTCGAACATTCCGGTAGGACACGCGCTTCGTTGGATTGCACATGAGAAGTCTCAAGAATTAACGACTTTCTACCAATTGAATCGCGCGAAAAACTATGCCGATTACGCGAAAGCTTTAACCTATTATTCTGCTCCGGCTCAAAACTTTGTGTTTGCTAGTAATGAAGGAGATATCGCTTTATGGGTGAATGGTAAGTTTCCTTTGAAGTCGAAATTGCAAGGGAAGTATTTATTAGATGGAACGGATGCCGCAGCTGATTGGCAAGGATTTATTCCACAAGCGCACAATCCGCACGTGAAGAATCCGGTTCGCGGATTCGTGAGTTCAGCGAATCAATTCTCGGTGGATCCGTCCTATCCCTATTACTTAGGCTGGCAATATGCGCCATCTGAGCGTGGACGTCGCATCAATGAGCGCTTAGCAGTGATGGAGAAAATTACGATGGATTCTTTAAGAGGTCTCCAAAACGATAATTTCAATATTCGTGCTCGCGAATTATTGCCTTTGCTTTTTGCTCAGGTGAAATCGCCAACTGCTGCTCAGTCGAAAGCATTAGCTGCCTTGAAATCTTGGAATTTAGTGAATAGCCCAGAATCTGTGGGAGCGACGATTTTTGAAAACTGGGTGTTGACGCTTCAGGATTGTCTTTGGAGTGATGAGTTCTCTGCCGATGAGAAGGTTCCGATGAGCCGTCCTTCGATGGATGATACGAAGACGCCGACAAAGGAGTCGATGTCCGATATCGTGATGAAGTCCTTGCAAGCGAACGTGGATACGCTCGTGAAACAACATGGTCCGCAGGGCCCTGAGTGGGCTTGGTACAAGCACAAGCAAACAGGTGTACGTCACTTGATTCCAGGCATGGATGCATTATCTCGTTTAAATATCCCGATTGGGGGTGGTGGGACGATTGTAAATGCTTCTACGACGAAGACTGGTCCATCTTGGCGTTTAGTCGTGGAGCTTTCGAAAGAGGGCAAACCGAGAGCCTATGGCGTATATCCAGGAGGTCAGTCCGGAAATCCGGGTAGTAGTCATTACGATGATTTGATTGATACCTGGGCCAAAGGAGAGCTTAAACCTCTTCTTTATTTAACATCTCCCGAGGAGAAATCGAATCGTTTACGTAAGAAAATCACTTTATCTAAATAAGTCTAT
>JBEBBJ010000082.1:0-6785 GCA_041158445.1 Bacteroidota bacterium | reverse complement strand
GGTATGAATTATGGCGAAACATCAACGGTTTCCCAGCTGACTTTTACACGGTAAAAAAAGATGAAAAATAAGTTCATACTATTCTTCCTTTTGAGTTTTCCGAGCTTAGCTCAAACGCCTGTATTGTATCCAGAGGCGTTCTTGAAAATTGTACAGGCTTACCATCCCATTGCGAAGCAGGCTGGTATCGGTGTACAAAAATCAGAGGCTCAAATCCTGCAAGCGAGAGCGGGGTTCGACCCTATTTTAAGCCACTACAGTACGAACCCGAATTAAACATCCCTACTTGGTATGGAATTGAGCTGCGTTCTGGAATGGAAAACTTACAAGGAACACGCGTCAATTCAAGTGAAACCTTAGGTGAAACGAGCTATATGGGGATCACTGTTCCGTTAGCAAAAAACCTTTTTATCGATCAACGCAGAGCTAGTTTGCAACAAGCAAAATTGATGAATAAAATGGCCCTGCAAGAGCAGCGCAGTGTCTTAAACGAGTTGTTTTCTGATGCGATGGCGGCCTATTGGAATTGGGTGAAAAGTGTACGAGTTTTAAAAATTGTCGACCAAAACCTTCGCATCGCTGAGGCGCGTGTTTCCTTCGTTAAACGTAGTGTGGAACTAGGAGAAAGACCAGCCGTTGATACCGTAGAAGCATCGACCCAGCAACAGTATTTTGACAATTTGTATCAGGCAAAATGGATGGAGAAAGAAAATTCCCGTTTAGCCTTATCCGTTTATTTGTGGCAAGAAAACAATACGCCACAAGAATTGCCCCTAGAGGTGCAGCCAGCAGAGGTGAAAAATGAGATGGCCATATTAGCCGATTTAGATTTAAACCTTTCGTCTCTTTTAGAGAAGGCTTATGCAAATCACCCTGATCTAAGTGCTTACCAGTACAAGATTGAAGGCTTGCAAGTAGAGAAAAAATTAAAGTTCCAGAGTTTACTTCCAAAGCTAGACGTGAGCTATAATGCCCTTTCGAAAGGCCTAGCTCCTAGCCTTGAAACGCGGGCTCTTTTTGATAATAACTACCAATACGGCATCAAATTTGAGATGCCTTTACGTCTCTCAAAAGGTCGTGCAGATTACCAATTAGCGAAATTAAAAATACAGGAAGAGTCCTTGAATTTAGCTCAAAAAAAACAGCAAATTCAAGTGAAAATCAATTCCTATTATAACCAGGTAGAAGCACTAAAAAAGCAAATCCAAACCCAAGAAAAAGCCCTTTCAAACTACCAGACGCTAGTGAAAGCAGAAGAAAATCGCTTTGCACAAGGGGAATCGTCGCTATTTTTAATCAATAGCCGGGAGACAAAAGCGATGGAGGCCGCTGAGAAATTAACGGAGCTGAAAGCCTACCTCTTTAAAACCATTTATGCATTGCAGGCTAGTGCCGGGGTATTAATTTAAGAATATTGGGCGTACCTTTGTCCTTTCTTAATATACCCCTCTATAATGCCTACTTCTGCTAACCGCACGAAAATTATTTTAATTCTGGGAATCTTGTCTGCCATTGGACCTTTGTCCATCGACATGTATTTGCCTGCCTTCAAGAACATTGCCTTAGCGTTAAATTGCTCACAAGAAGAAATGGGATATACGTTATCTAGTTTCTTTTTTGGCATTTGTCTAGGCCAATTAATAAGTGGCCCCCTTTTAGACCATTTCGGCCGCAAAAATGTCCTTTACATTGGCTTATCCGTTTATGTGTTAAGCTCTATCGCCTGTGCCTTTTCGCCCTCTGTCGAAATGCTAGTTGTTTTTCGCCTGTTCCAAGCACTAGGTGGTAGCGTAGGAATGGTAGCTCCTAATGCGGTGATTAGAGAAACATTTGAAGAGCATGATCGCCCTAAAGTGATGTCGTTAATGATCTTGATTTTAGGGGTATCTCCTATTTTAGCTCCTTCATTAGGTAGTTTATTATTAACGATCGCGAGCTGGAAAGCCATCTTTTTAACCCTAGCAGGTATCTTATTAGTGATCATCTTTTTAATTAAATCTTGGCTGCCAGAAAAGACGAACCGTGAACATGGTGGACCGTTTCGACTTACTACCGTTATCACAGCCTATAAATCCTTATTCAAAGAAAAAGAATATTTAGTTTTTGCCTTCACAGGTGCCATAGGTGCAGGCAGTATTTTCACTTATGTAGGTGGTGCACCGCTTACTTTCTTAACTTATTATGGGGTGAATGAGTCCAAATTTGGATTCATTTTTGCGATAGTCGCTTCTGGAATTATCTCCGCAAGTCAATTGAATCGGGTTGTTTTAAAGAAGTATTCTAGCTTGCAAATTTTGAAAGTAACCTTGCCTACACAATTAACCTTAGGCCTTCTGCTTTCCATTTTAGCTAAACTAGACCTATTGTCTATGGAATTAAATATCGCTTTGCTCTTCCTTATAATGGGCTGCCAAGGTTTTAATTTCCCCAATGTGGCAACACTAGCCTTACGCCCATTTCATAAAGGAGCCGGAACGGCTTCGGCCATGTTAGGGTCCATTCAAATGGCTTGGGGAGCAGTATGCGCCACCTTAGTTGGTTTGTTTTTCGACGGAACACCGTTTACGATGGCAATCATCATCTTCGGATGTGCGGTCCTGGCAAACACGATTTTGTTCGGAATCGGGAGAAAGTACACAGCAAGCTAAGGCTTTAAAAGCTCAAAATACGTTACGACGAATTTATCTTCTTTTAAACTGCCTTGGACTTTGGCCTTACGCACCGCCATGCAAAATCCCTTCTCCTCATGTGCATCTCCATGGTCATCTAGACCAGTGCCCTCCACGGCGTAGGCCTTGCCTTCGTATTTTACCGCTAAAAAACAGCCTTTGCCTTTCATCTCGAAATTGCAAGTACCACATGAAGCCTCAAGGATCAGAACTGGTTTAGACGTATCTAACTTACCCGCTGGTTTGGTTTGGGCGGTGGCGGTAAATGCCGCCAGAAAGAAGAGGAAGAAGAGCTTTTTCATGTTGTAAAGAAAAACCTTTTCTCGCAAAATATCCATCATTCATCTATACAATCTACCGTAAGGCAGAAAAAATGCCCTATCCATTTAATTGAATGTACCTTTGTGGTACAATTTTATGGTAAACAATCCACCTAATGAGAAAAATACTTGCTACGGCGCTCTTCGCGCTTCTTTCAATAACCACTTTTGCACAAGTTCCTGGAGGTCCTCCAGCGGGTGCTCGTGGTCCTGGAGCTAATCTAAATCAGGGTCACGTCTATGGTAAAGTCGTAGATGAAATGGGGAAACCGGTTGAATTCGCTTCGGTAGTTTTATTGAAATCCACCGTAGATCCGGCGACTAAACAGTCGAAAGACATCTTAGTTAAAGCACAGACTGCTGAGCTAAACGGTGATTTTAACTTCAAAGAAATCCCGGTCAATGCTCGATTAAAAATCAAAATCAGTTTTGTAGGTTACAAAAATTACGAAGCTGCAGTGGTATTTGAAATGCCTAAAATGGAGCCAGGGGTTCAGCCCGATATGGCAAAGATGATGGCCGCTTTTGAGAAAGATTTAGGCAACATCAAATTAGCATTAGATTCGAAGGAATTAGAAAATGTCGTGGTGACGGGGACGAAGTCTTTGGTCGAAATGGACATCGATAAAAAATCCTTTAATGTAGCCCAAAACCTGGTGACCACAGGCGGAACTGCCATCGATGTGATGCGCAATATTCCATCGGTCCAAGTGGACATTGATGGTAACGTGAAGGTACGTAACGCGAATCCGACCTTGTTTATCGATGGCCGTCCTACGAGTCTTTCGATGGATCAAATCCCTGCAGATATCATCGAAAAAGTGGAGGTCATTACGAATCCATCTGCGAAATACGATGCCTCGGGAAGCATGGCGGGTATCATCAACATTGTGTTGAAAAAGAACAAAAAGAACGGCTATAATGGGATGGTGAATGTGGGAGCGGATCGTTTTGGCGGTTCGAACATCATGGGGAATTTCACCTACCAACAGAACAAATGGAATTTAACGGCGACGTTAATGAACATGAGAATGCGCAATAATTCCATCGGGAATAGCCTTCGTTCGAGCGATTTAGGGGGTGTATTATCCTCTGTAAGCCAGGAATCAGATAATAAAACGCAAGGGATGATGTTATTCCCCCGTTTCGCGGCAGACTATGCAGCCAGCAACCGGACGACGCTTTCTTTGGGCGCTTTCTTTGGTGGTGGCGGCCAATTCCGTCCTACGGAAAATACCGAAATTGTGAGCATTGTCAATGGGGTTAAAACGCTAAGTGAACGTGTTTCTGAAAGCTCTCGTGAATTTAAACCAACTGGATTTCAAGCAGGCTTTAAGCACAGCTATCCGAAAGCTGGTCGTGAGCTAACGGGTGATTTAAACTACTTTGGCGGAACTAATAAAAACGACGGTACCTTCACAACAGATTATCTAAATAACAACGCGATCACCGGAACCCAAATCCAAAAGAACGTGGGGTCAGGTAAAAACTCCTTCATGACGGTGCAACTAGACTACGTGACACCCATTAAAAATGAGGGAACGATCGAGACTGGTTTGCGCGCGCAGATTAATGATTTAGCGAACGAAAATATCAATACTTTAAAACCGGTTGGCTCAGAAATCTACAAAACGATTACCTCCGCTTCGACGAATTATGAGAGCACAAACAAGGTGTACGCCGCCTATTTCTCTATCTCCGGAAAGGCGAGCAAAACGCTTTCTTACAAGATTGGTTTACGTGGCGAGAGCTCGGAATATGAGGGTAAATTGTTAAATACGAATCAAGCATTTAGCAATAAATATCCTTTGAGTTTATTCCCGTCGATCTTCTTGAAGAAGGATTTATCGAAGACGGATCAGTTGCAATTAAGTGTGACGCGCCGCGTGAATCGCCCTAATTTCTTCCAAATTATTCCGTTTGTAGATTATAGCGACAGCTTAAATATCCAGCGCGGTAACGCGGATTTAGTTCCGGAATTCACGACTTCTGGCGAACTTTCCTACAGCAAGTCACAGGGCTCAGCTACCTTCTTAGTATCTGGATATTATAAGTACACTGACAATTTGATCACGCGTTATTTGAAACAAGAGACGAATCCAATCAGTGGTAAACTGGATTTAATTAACACGTTTGTGAACGCGAATTCGAGCATCAATTACGGGGTAGAATTTACCTACACAAACAAGCTTCAAAGCTGGTGGGATTTAACGGCGAACGTGAACATGTACAATTCGAAAATTAACATTTCGAACATCGATGCGACCCAGGTGAACGAAGCTTTATGGTCTGTTTTTGGGAAGCTAAATAACACGTTTATTTTGCCCAAAAAGTGGAGCATCCAGTTGTCTGGTGATTACCAAGGAAAAACGAATGTGCCTGTTACCTCTGGTCAACAGATGCAAGGTCCTCCGGGTGGCCAAGCTCAAAGTTCATCACAGGGATATATTGAACCTTTCTTTGGCATTGACTTAGCGATCAAAAAGTCGTTCTTGAAAAATGATATGGCTTCCTTGACACTTGCCTTTAATGACATCACACGTTCTCGTGGAAACACCCGGGTTTCTTTCGGGGAAGGATTCTCGCAGACTTCTTACCGCTTAGCGAATCCACAAATGATTCGTCTAACGTTCTCTCTTCGTTTCGGTAAATTCGATATGAGCCAAATGAAAAAGAACAATTCAGGTGGCGGAATGGATGCGATGCAAATGCAATAATATAACCCTAGACCTATAAATGAAAGGCCCGGAATTCCGGGCCTTTTTTATTAGCTAAAAGAGAAGATCAACGGAAAAATAAAACTCACAATCGCCGCCCAAACTGCGTAATAGGGCAGGTAAGAAGTCAGGCCTTTTTCGATGCCCTCCACCGTTTCAACTCCCTTTATAAACCGGGATAAATGACGTGTCACTAGCACTAAATGAACCATAACCAGCGCATTGCTTCCTAAAACTGCGAGGCGATTCGCGCTGACACCATATTCCATTAATCGGAATCCAATCGCCGATAAGGCAATCCCATTATCAATGATGGCTACGATAGCTAAAGCCAACAGAAAATACTGGTGAATACGCGAGGCATGTTGCTTTGTTGCCTCGCCTAGAGAAAACAAAATCAAGGCCATTACGCCTATCAAAACCCCATTAAAGATCAGTAAAAAATCCCGGTCATTGTAGGGATCTTTCCCCGTGAAAATAATAGCTACTAAGAAAATAGCTAAAGTGATCGTAACTAAGGGTGTAAAAATCCGGGCGATCACGGGGGAAATTTTGCTGACTAAACTCGTGTTTTGGCGCACTAATAAAGTAGCAAATAGCGGCACCGAAGGAAGGATAGAAAGGACGATATAGCGGAAATAAAAATCGTCTATTTTGAGCTGCACTAAATTAAACAGATTCAACGTTAAGGCCGTAAACAATCCACCTGCTAACCCGATAACGACCGTCATCACCACTAAGTCTCCGTGGTAACGCAAGAAATCCATCCGCTTGCCAGCATCAGATCCCGCAAAAATGTATCCCACCGCTAACCAGATCAAGATAGGAATATGCAAGCAGGTTAATAGCAAAGTCGTGCTCTTCTCCGGCAATAGATTGATAAAAAGGATGGATGCCACTAAGATGGCGATAGGCCAAAGGAGTTCTCGCAAACCTAACCCTTGCTTATAAGCAAAGTAGGCGCCTATTCCGGGCATCACAAAAAAGGACATGTTGCGCGGGAAATAGCGGTCGTGTGAAAGATGCAATAGATCAGGAAGCTGCATAAAGAATCCGGCGAGTAGCGCAAAGGCCACCAG
>JBEBBJ010000081.1:0-9823 GCA_041158445.1 Bacteroidota bacterium | reverse complement strand
TCGATTTGATGCGGCAGACCTAGTTCCTCGGAAGTCTTTATTTCAGGATAGTCAGGCAAATGCCAAAGCAGATGTTTTTTTCATTCACCCCACCATTTTTACCTACAAACCGGAGAATGAATATGTGTGGAATGCGTCGGTGACCGATGCCACATTAAACGTGCGTGTGGATAGCTCTACTATTTTGAATCAAGCCACAGCCTTCAATGCAGCGGGCCGAATTTTTGCGCCACGTTATCGCCAGGCACATTACCAAGCTTTTGTAACCGAATTTAAAGAAGACAAAGCCGCAGCCTTGGATGTTGCCTATTCAGATGTAAAAAGAGCCTTTGACTATTATTTAGCTCATCATAATAACGGGCGTCCTATCATTATTGCGGGTCACAGCCAAGGGACAGTCCATGCGACCCGTTTGTTGAAAGAATATTTTGATGGAAAAGAATTAGGCAAGCAATTAGTGGCGGCCTATATCATTGGAATTGCAACTCCTAAAAATACGTTTACCACGATTCCTGTCTGTGCTAACCCTAGTCAAACGGGCTGTTTTGTGGCTTATACTACTTTTTTACAAGGCTATTTACCGCCCTGGCACCCTGGAACGGTAACTGATTTAGCTTCCGTTAATCCATTGACTTGGTCTTTAGACGAAAACTTTGCCTCGAAAGAAAAAAATCTTGGTGGCGTATCGTATGGCTTTAAGTATGTCAAAGAGTTTGCAGATGCGCAGAATCACCAAGGAATTTTGTGGACAATCACCAAGGAATTTTGTGGACAAACACCCCTTACGTACCGGGCCGTAGTTTTGTCAAATTGAAAAACTGGCACAAAGCCGATATTAATTTATTTTACCAGAACATTCGAGAAAACGCTGTACACCGTGTAGAGACGTTTCTTAGCCAAAAATAATACTATGCCTACTTGCCTTGTCATCATGGCCGGCGGAATCGGAACCCGATTTTGGCCCATCTCCAGAAGTAATTACCCGAAGCAATTCCACGACGTTTTAGGCGTAGGAAAAACGATGCTCCAGCAAACTGCTGAGCGTTTTGAAGGTATTGTCGCTCCAGAAAATATCTATGTGGTTACTAGCGAAGAATTTGCTGGAATCGTTCAAGAACAATTACCGTATTTAAGTCCGGATCAGATTTTAAGAGAACCGCAACGTAAAAATACAGCCCCTTGCATCGCTTACGCTGCCTATAAAATCAGCAAAAAGCACCCGAAAGCTAAATTGATCGTGGCTCCGGCTGACCATGTCATCTTAAAAGAGGAGGCATTTAAAGCACGCGTTAACGAAGCATTAGAAGCGGCGAAAGAACCGGTTTTAGTCACTTTAGGCATTGTACCCACACGTCCTGACACCGGCTACGGCTATATTCAATACCAAGATTCAACGCAAACAGCTAAAACGGTAAAGACCTTCACGGAGAAGCCTAACTTAGAATTAGCGGAGGCCTTTTTAGAGAGTGGCGATTACGTTTGGAATGCGGGACTTTTCGTCTTCGCTATCCCTACGTTCAAACAAGAGTTAACGAAACACCTTTCGCGTCTGGCAGAGCAGTTCGAGGAGGGTCGTGCCTTTTATTATACTCCGGAAGAACCCGAATTTATTCGCAAGGTCTATGCGGTTTGCAAGAGCATTTCGATGGATAATGGCGTAATGGAGAAGGCGCGTGAAGTAAAAGTGATTTTAGCCGATATCGGTTGGTCTGATTTAGGGACCTGGAAATCGCTGCATGAGATTAACGAAAAAGACGAGAAGCAAAATGCGGTGGATGCGAACGTCATGTTATACGAGACCGAAGATTGCATCATCAAAGCCCCTAAAGATAAACTAGTCGTGATTCACGGATTATCTAACTATATCGTGGCAGAACACGGTAATGTGTTAATGATTTGTCCCAAAGACCAAGAACAACAGGTGAAGCAATTTGTGGAGGATGCGACGAAATTAGATACTAATTTCAGTTAGGACTCAATCATTTCGATTAACGAAGTGAAGTCTTTGATCAACTGAATGCGTGCAGGAATAGGTTCAGGACTATGCAAGACGTTGTATCCTGTTAGCAAGATTTTAGCGTCAGGTAAATGCTGATCTAGTTGCGCTACATAGGCCGGCAAGGCATCTTGTGCGGGTTCTGTTGTAAATACGCTGAAAACGTAATCTGGTTGGTGTATTTCGTAGGCCAAACAAAGTTCATCAAAAGGAAGCGATTGGCCTAAGTAAACCGCTGAGTGCTGGCGAGCACGGATTAAATAACTCGCAAACAATAACCCAATTTCATGTAGCTCTCCTTCTGGAAGATAAAGCAAAAACTTTTTCGCGCCTGGCTTCGGCTTTGCCATCTGAGAATCGATGGCAGAGATGATTTTTTGGCGAATTAAGTGAGTAATAAAATGCTCCTGTGCGGGACCTACCGAACCCGAGAGCCATAAAGTGCCTAAACGCGTCAAGAAAGGATAAATAACGCGAAGCATATAGTTCTCAAAACCATAGGCTTCCGTAATAATTTGAGTCAATTCTTGAAAACGGTACTCATCTAAATCCATCATGGCTACCGTCAAAGCCTGGATATGCTCTGGAAAATCTAATTCGCCGCCGGATAATTGAAGGATTTTTTCGGAAACTTCAGCTTCGGTTAATTCCGCAATTTTGGAAATCTTAATGCCTCCCTTGTTTTGTAGGGTAGCAATATTCAAAATGCGTTTCAGATCGATATCTGTGTAGGTACGAATTCCCGTCTCCGTCCGCGTAGGACTTAGCAAATGATACCGTTGCTCCCAAATACGAATCGTATGGGCTTTAATACCACTGAAATTCTCTAAATCCTTTATTGAATACACATTCATCATCATCGTAACATCCGAGCGCTGAAAATGTTTAGAAATTAAATTGCAAAAATAGCCAGTGGCCTAAAAAGAACAGAAACTGCAAGGCAGCAATTAGCCTAAAAAGGCTTGATTTAGCCGGGAATGGCGTATTTTGATAGGCCAAATGAAAGAAAAAAGAGGCCATCCACCACGCGATAAAATTCTGAGCGGGCACCTGTACGCCTGCCCAGGTCCAGAAATCGAAATGAACCGCAACCGGCTCAATTAGGAAATCAAGTGCGGTCATCAATCCTGCCCCAATGGCAGCTTTACTAATTTTACCAGCAATATTCCACTCCTCCACCACTGCGTTCGTTGCTAATAAAAGCACGAGCCAATTCAGGCCTATAGTCAAAGGCACTTTTAACACTTGAAAACCTAAAGTCTTCCCATAGGAATAAACCCCAAAAATTTTACCCGTTCTCACCCCTTGTACCTCTAAAAACCAGGCGGCTATGGCGACGATGGCTAGGAAAAGGTAGGCTTGAAAAGAGGGTTTGGGGAAATAGACCACACAAATAAAGGCGGTAAACCAAAGCGTCAAAGGTACTAGAGACGTAAATAGAGCTGCTGTTATAGGCAAATGCATACCGATTAAACCAGCTGCATAAAGGACAATCAAGAAACGTTTTAGAAATACAGGATTCATGCGATCATTTTCTACACAAATGTAGAGAAAAATAACAAAAAATGCCCCAGCATTTCTACTGAGGCATTTTGGGCGGATGATGGGATTCGAACCCACTACCCCTGGTACCACAAACCAGTGCTCTAACCGAGTGAGCTACAACCGCCATTTGGGACTGCAAAAATACGCAAAGCTTCCAATATTGCAAAAGAAAGCCGAAAAAAACGGGAGAATTTTCATCCTCCCGCTTCTTCCTCTTATTTCTGAGCGGCTAAATAACGCGCTTCCGCTTTGTTCCAGTCTACTACACTCCAAAATGCGTCGATGTAATCTGGACGCTTGTTTTGGAATTTCAAATAGTACGCGTGCTCCCACACATCTAAACCGATTACTGGGAAACCTTTCACGTCAGCCACATCCATTAAAGGATTATCTTGGTTCGGTGTGCTTGAAACAGCTACTGAACCATCTTTTTGTGCAACTAACCAAGCCCAGCCTGAACCGAAACGAGTTAAACCTGCTTTCTTAAATTCTTCTTTGAAGGCATCAAAAGAACCGAATTTCGCATCGATTGCTTTTGCTAAGGTGCCTACTGGAGCACCTCCACCGTTTGGTGATAAGATATTCCAGAATAAATCGTGGTTAAAGTGACCACCACCGTTATTACGCACTGCTGGTGATAATTTGGAGATAGAAGTAAATAATTCTTCCAAAGACTTTCCTTCTAATTCCGTTCCAGCTACCGCTGCGTTCAAATTCGTCACATACGCATTGTGGTGACGATCATGGTGGATTTCCATCGTTAATGCGTCGAAATGCGGCTCTAGCGCATTATTTGCATAAGGTAATGGGGCTAATGTGAATGACATAGTATGTAATTTAAATGGTGTTACAAATGGTGAATGGTTAATGGTAAATGGTGAATGATGGAGGTGGTTCATTTACCATTCACCACTTACCATTTACCATTTTTATTAGCGTCGCATGGAAAAGAACTCCTTTAGCAGTTGTTCTGATTCATGTGCTAAAACACCCCGAACAATTTCTGTCTTCGGGTGCAAAATTTTATTTCCTAAATTTTCAAAACCGCGCTTCTCTTCTGAAGCACCAAACACTAATCGCCCTAGCTGTGACCAATAAATGGCTCCTGCACACATCAGGCAGGGCTCTAACGTCACATACAAGGTGCAATCTTTCAAATACTTGGCGCCGATTGTTTGGGCGGCAGAAGTAATCGCAAGCATTTCAGCGTGAGCGGTAACGTCGGTCAAAATCTCGGTTTGGTTGTAAGCCTTTGCCACAATCTTACCTTGACAAACCACCACAGCTCCTACCGGAATCTCTTCCTCCTCTAATGCTCGCTCCGCCTGTTTCAGCGCGAGACTCATATAATATTCATCCTCGTTTGGAATCATAGAACGTCAGCTAATTTCGTCAAGCGATTTCGCAAGTAAAAATCCAATAAAACGATGGCTGACATGGCCTCCACGATAGGTACGGCGCGTGGCACCACACAAGGATCGTGACGACCTTTGCCTGATACAACAATCTTCTCGCCAGAATTGTTCAAACTATCCTGATCTTGCATAATCGTGGCCACTGGCTTGAATCCAACTCGGAAATAAATCGGTTCTCCGTTCGAAATTCCGCCTTGAATACCACCTGAATGATTCGTCAAAGTGCTTACTTTACCCGCTTCATCTTTCACAATAATATCGTTGTGCTGAGAGCCGCGTAATTCCACGCCATCAAA
The DNA here is from genome assembly GCA_041158445.1 of Bacteroidota bacterium. GTDB lineage: Bacteria > Bacteroidota > Bacteroidia > Cytophagales > Spirosomataceae > Aquirufa. Next base: position 4,571 of record JBEBBJ010000081.1, on the reverse strand, counting down.
CCCAGAACCATATTCAAAGCCTTTCACGGCATTGATGCTTAACATCGCCTTGCCTAATTCCGCATGCAATTTGTCGAAAACAGGCTCGCCTAACCCAACCGGACAACCCGTGATGTAGGCAGAAACGACCCCTCCTACAGAGTCACCTTGCTTGCGAATATCATCAATGTAGGTAAACATTTCCTCCGCTAATTTTGCGTCTGGACAACGTACAGCGTTTGTTTCTGCTACGGCTAAATCTAATTGTTCGACGGGAGTCGTTAATTTCAAGGTGCCTACTTGCGAAACGTAGGCCGTGATTTTAACCCCTAATTGCTGTAATACTAATTTGGCCAAAGCCCCAGCAGCCACGCGAGCCACTGTTTCTCTCGCTGAACTGCGGCCACCTCCTCGGTAATCACGAAGGCCATATTTTTCTTGGTAAGTAAAATCGGCGTGTGAGGGACGGAATTGATCTGCGATATGCGAATAATCTTTTGAGCGTTGATCGCCATTCCAAACCAACATCGCGATCGGAGTTCCCGTCGTTTTCCCTTCAAAAACACCCGAAACCACTTCCACCGAATCCGCCTCTTTGCGTTGCGTGGTAATGCGGGACTGACCCGGTTTGCGGCGATCTAATTCGGATTGGATAAAATCCAGATCAAAATCTACACCTGCCGGACAACCGGTAACGACCACACCTACCGCTGCGCCGTGCGACTCGCCGAAGGTACTTATTTGAAATATTTTACCGTAAATGCTGCCCATACTGTTATTTTTTGGCCTTAAGTATCAAAATAAAAAGCCAGAGTAAAACCAGCCCTAAAAAAGCATTAAAAATCTGTTTCCAATCAATCCAACGATAACCGATCACTTTATCTGCTACCAGCTTCTCCAGTCCGCGATACAACAACATCGACTCTGATTGCGTATTCAAAAGCAGATCCGATGGCTGACCACTGACCTCTAGCATCGCCTCAGAACGTAAGGTGTCGTAGGCCGCCGTGCGGGTATTAAAGTAGATCCAATTAAAATAGGATTTCAGTGCAAATTTACCCGGTTGCGACGGAATTATCAGTATTTTCTCTGTTTTATTCCCTAACATTTTATCGCCGTAGGGGAAAACCGAGCTTTGGGTACTGAGGTGGAAAAAATTCAAAAAGTAATCCGACTCCGTTTGTTTCGCCTCCCACAGAATACTATTCCCGTCACCAATCACGCTAGATTCATACCGAATCGTATCCCCCGTTTGCACCTGACTCCTCGATAATTTTTCTTCTAAACGAAAATCACCTACCGGAACTTTGCCCTTAAGGGGATGATTGGGCAATTCTTTGGGACTAATGACGAAGGGTTTTGAGGTGAATACCACTTTCTCGGTATTCTTTAAAAGCTGTAAGCTCAATGCCGGAATGATGATCTTTTTCGCATCAAGGGCAAAATAGGTGGACTGAAAGAAACGGTATTCGGTGTATTTTTTATTCTTGTACACCACCTTCGAGACCTTCACTTCTTGTAATCCAAAACTTTCTTCCCAGCAGTTCTTCGGTCTAATTTTCTGAATCAATGCAGGAATTTGGATATCATTTCGGTCAAAACTATAGCGTGTCACATTATCGTCCGGAATAAACAAGGAGAACTTTAAGGTGAACCCCTGGCCCACAAAGGGTTGAATCTGCGTGGAGGTGACGGCCAGAAAGAGGGAGTTTTGGCCTTTGAAGAGGTCCTCGATTTGGGCTTTTGTTTCCTCCACGACCTCTTCTTTTTGCTCTGAAGGACTAACCTGCAATGCAAAACCTTCCGTTTTCAAGGATTGCTGATTCACGACTACCTCTGCAGGAGGAATGAGCATGGATCCCGGATTAGCGGCTTGATAATACTGGGAATAGGTAAAGAAATAAACGGGCTCCCCGTTTTGAATTTCCGTGGCTTTCGAACGCGAAACGCCTAATTTACGCAAGCCTGGCAATTCCGGAAACTTGTGGCAATTCCGGAAACTTGTAAACAGGAGCCTCGATGGTCGCATTCGTAGATTTAATAACAAAAGAGAGTGAAAAATTTTCTTCGAGCGTAAAGGACTTCTCCCCCAAAATCAAGGAAGCTTGTCCATGCACTTGCTGTAAAGCAAGAATCATCCCCAAGAAGAAAAAGAAAATCCGTCTCATTTCTGCAATTTAAGAAATTCGGGAGTCTTTGCCTTATGAATTAAAAAATTCGAAGGCGAAAGGAAAGGCCTAGGGCAAAATAATAATCCTCGGGGCGGGTGAAACTTTGGCCAGCAGATATATCTACTTTCACATCCTCATTCACATAATAAGCGAAACCGGCATCATACGAATGATCCGCATCGGGTGATTCTGGAAATCTACCAAAAACCTCCACATAGGCATAGCCTTTCTTCCCGATCAACATATTAGGCGCCACGCGATAAATCCCTTCAAAAGATCCATTTGAATGAAATTCTGTGCCCAGATTATAGCCAATTCCAAAGCGATCACTCACATCATTTTGAAAGGTAAACACCACATCGCCGATGGAATGACCTCGCAAGTTTTTTTCCGAAAAATCCCGGTTTTGATGATCCCAATTATAATGGACAATAACAGATGTTCTAGGACGCCACTTCAAAGGCTCGAGCAAGGCAAATTTGAAGCCTAGCGCTTGTGTTTGAAATCGAGTCAACTGATCTTTCTCTTTAGAGAGCACGGAAACATAGCGCAGCTCTAAACGCTTTGTGAGACCAATTTTGAGAAGAGAAGTGGGAAATAGGGTTTCTGCCGGGGACTGATTAAAGCCCATTTCTGCCTGAAAATACCCCTTTTTAACGATGAAGGGGCATTCGGTTTGATCTGGACGATCCGTCTCAATTCGACCAACGGACTGCGCGTACAGGCCTAAAGGAAAACAGAAAAGGAGAAGGATTCGCAACAGCATGTGCGAAGTTAGTATTTTTTAGTCTAGTCTAAAAATTTATTTAGAAGAACCTTTTATTGTAAATCCAAGTGCCGCGTAGAATTCGGCGAAGAAAATGGATTGCTCCGCGTGATCAACCGAGCGACCGGTGGTGTGAATATCCACTAATTTCGTTGCTCCCGTTTTCACCGTGGTCTCAAAAAACAGTAATTTAGAGAGATTGAATTTTAATCCCGTCTTCAAGGAAGCACCTCCGCCGGCGAGGTTCCAAAAATTGTTTTGGCCTACACCGAACACATGTACATCCGAACGCGGCACCAAGGCACCTATGCCTACGCCTTGCATCCAATCGATGGCAAATCGGCCTTTCGGACTTTGGAACAACGAATTATAATGTTCCAGCTCAATAGAGGCATAATTATAGCCATCCGTATGTTCTAAGTGTACAAATTTAACCGGATCTAAAACTAGGGGTGTTTGATTGAACGTCCCCACATAGGCCGGATCCACAGTAATCGCTGGGGACGAGGTTTGCGCATTAATATATCCATTCACTTTCACCGTTTGTCCATCATTCACCACATATTTCATGTGATCCCAACCAATGCTAATGGATAAATTGTCTTTTATAAAATAGCCCGCATGAAAATTAAACTGAGGAATACTTAAAAGACCCGGATCTACGTAGGTTTTAAATTCACTTAAGGAGGTAGGCGCATCCGATGCTTTCGTGTCTAGTAGTGTAAAATCATAACCTGGACCCACGAAGCGAATATCCGAATTCGCATAGGTAGAACGATTATAACCCCAAGTCAGATAATATGAGCCCTTTTTATTCGTTTGTTGAGAAAACGATGCAACACTGATTAAGCTTAACAGGAATAAAAATAGGACTTTTTTCATTTTTTGGTTCTAAAATTCAAGCTGCAAAGTTCAGCATTTTTTAGCTGTTTTATATACCAAAAACTTGATTTTCATCAGAAAATAGGAGAGCGATAACTATAATTCCCTCCCTTTGCCGTAAATTGCATCCCGAATTCATTACCATTACCTTATGAGAAAACCATCTGCGAAATTTGAATACAAAACCTTCTCGTTAGGCGAAAAACTAACAGAAGAGCAGAAAGAATACTTCAAGAAGTATGGAGTAATTCAATTCAAGAAATTTATCGAACCTGAAACGGCGGACCTTTTCATTTCGGAATTAGCGAAAATAGAGAAGCAATGGCTGGCTGAGGGCATCGACAAGGTAAAAGGTATCCCGCTTAAATTTGGAAAAGATGTGGCTGGAGATCCGATGATTCAGCGTATGTGCTTTACCAATCAGTACAGCCCTGTGTTAGCCGAATTACTGAAAGACCCTCGCTTGCAATTATTAATAGAGCTACTAGCTCCCTATGAAGGTCGCATCAGTGAGGACGAAAAAGATGGTCTGGTATTCAACCATTACATCAATCAAGAGAATTCTAAGTTCAGCCAAATGGGCTGGCATACAGATAGCCCCCGCGATTTATTCCTAGGACAAAAAATTCTACCGATGTTAAATGTGGGTATTCACTTAGACAATTGCCCTTCTTCGAATGGTGGTTTACGGGTTTTACCGGGCACACATACGCAAGGGGTATTAAAATTATTATTTGGCAAAAAGCAATTTATCGATCACAAGCCAGATCCTC
>JBEBBJ010000080.1:0-6611 GCA_041158445.1 Bacteroidota bacterium | reverse complement strand
TTACTTCCATAGATACGGAAGTTGAAGTCGTTTTCCTCACCGTTGCAGATTTGGGAGCAATGTAAAATACCTTTAGCCCCATTATCATAATGGATTAAGATATTGCCATCGTCATCTAGCAGACGACCTTCCACGAAGATCGTTAAATCTGCGCATAGCTCTTTAATATGTAATCCGGTGATGTATTCGATCAAATTCTCGCAGTGCGTTCCGATATCTCCGATAGCACCCGCGGCACCGCAACGCGCTGGATCCGTTCTCCAAGCTGCTTGTTTTTGGCCCGTTGCTTCCACTAAGTCGATTAACCATCCTTGTGGATATTCTACGATGATCTTGCGAATTTCCCCTAATTGACCGGAGTCCACTAGGTGTTTCGCCTCTTTTACCATCGGATAGGCCGTGTAATTATGAGTCAAAGCAAAAATCAAGCCCGATTTCTCGATGATTTTCTTTAATTCTTTTGCTTCCGCTAAATTCAAAGTCGCTGGCTTATCGCAAACGACATGGAATCCATTCTCCAGTGCCATTTTAGCGGCAGGGAAGTGCACGTGATTAGGGGTAACGATGGAAACGAAATCCATACGTTCTCCTTCAGGCAATTCTTTTTCCTTCAAAATCATCTCCTCGTATGAACCGTAAACGCGGTTTTCTGGAAGATATAAGGCATTACCTGTAGCTTTTGATTTTTCTGCGCTAGAACTAAATGCGCCGCAAACTAATTCGATTTCTCCGTCTAATTGGGAACCGCGACGGTGTACTGCACCGATGAAGGCCTCTTGGCTACCACCGATCATTCCCATTCTGATTTTCCTACTTTGGCGTGATTTTGCCTGTGTAGCAGAACCTCCTTGAATCATAATTTTTATAGATTTAGATATGTTACAAAAATAGAGCAAAATTTGGTTTTCTAGCCTCTAAATCCCTCTTTTTTTGACATAATTGTAAAAATAAATGCCCCTAGATAGCATTATCCCAAAAACTTTTTGTTTTTTTGTTACGATTTTTCCAATGAAGAATTTAATTTTTTAAAGAATAACCAATCTAAACTTATTAACTAAACCTCAAACAATTATGAATCAAACGGTTAATGCCAATCGATTATTTTTGGCGTCATGTTTTGCCCTCATCACCACTTCGATGGCCTTCGGTATCCGGGCCGGTGTTTTAACTCAATTAGGTGTTAGTTTCCAATTGGATAACGAGCAATTAGGTTACGTTAACCAAATGGCCTTCTTAGGTTTCCCTATCGCTATGATCATCGGTGGACCTTTGTATAATGTATTAGGACCTAAAAAAATTATCTGGGTAGCCTTCTTTACGCACGTAATTGGTCTTGTGATGACGATTTTCTCAGGTGGTTTTTGGACTTTATTATTATCAACTTTCTTCGTTGGATTCGGTAATGGTACGGTAGAAGCGGCTTGTAACCCGATGATTTCGGATATGTTCGAAGGAAAGGACAAGACTAAAATGTTAAACCGTTTCCACATGTGGTTCCCAGGTGGTATCGTAATCGCTACTTTATTGTCTCAATTTATGACAGATAACAACATGGGATGGCAATTGCAAATCGCTGCGATTTTAGTTCCTGCGGTTATTTATGCGTATTTATTCTATGGTCAGGCATTCCCAGAAGCGAAAGTGGAGGGTGGTGCTTCGACAGGGGAGAACTTCAAAGCGATGTTATCTCCATTATACTTATTTATGCTTGCTTGTATGGCTTTAACTGCCATCTCTGAGTTCGGTCCTGAGCAATGGATTGGACCAATTATGGGTCAAGCGGGTGCAAGTCCAATGATTATTTTAGCGATCGTAACTGGTTTAATGGCCGTAGGTCGTTATTTCGCTGGTCCGATTGTACACAAATTAGATGCAGGTGGCGTGTTATTAGTTTCAGCTATCTTAACAACGGTAGGTGTTTATTTAATGGCTGGTGCGACTGGTAACATGGTCTACATTTCAGCGATTATCTTCGCATTAGGTGTGTGCTATTTCTGGCCAACAATGATCGGATATGTAGCTGAAAACATCCCTTTAACAGGTGCTTTTGGTCTTTCTATCATGGGTGGTATGGGTATGTTTGCTACTTCTATTTTCCAACCGATCATCGGTTCTTGGTTAGATGCTAACACGGCGGAAGCGGCTAAAACCTTAACAGGTGATGCTGTAGCTTTAGCTGCTGGTCAAGCGACGATGGCACAAATGGTGTTATTCCCAGCGATCTTAATCGTGGCATTTGCGGGTCTTTATTTCTTCGGAAAGAAAGCGAAGCACGCTTAGTATAGAATTTTAATTAATTTAGGGGGCTCGAAAGGCCCCCTTTTTTTATGCGTTACCTTTTATTTTTACCTTTTTTGTTTCTTTGCTGTAAGCCAAATTGGCGACTCGATCCTACGCGTGTCAAAGAGGAATTGCAGGCGAAGGCAGCAGAAAATACCGAGCGCCACATCAAAGTGGAAACTCGTTTGGGGGATTTTGAACTCGAATTAGACGATCGCACCCCTTTGCATTCGGTGAACTTTATTCGCCTGGTAAAGATGGGTTATTTTAAAGATCGCTACTTCTATCGAAATGTCTATGAGATTGGGATTCAAGGCGGAGGAGAGTATTTTGATCGTTTGAATTATTTAGTGCCGGCGGAGTATCGAGAAGAGTTAAGGCCAGTTCGTGGAAGCATCGCTATGGCACGTTATGACGAAGGTAATCCCTTGCAATCTTCTTCACCTACCGAGTTTTTCATCGTGACCGATACGGAACAAGCAGCCCGGTTTTATCGTAAATACGTGGTTTTTGGCAAAGTGACGAAAGGAATGGCTGTCGTAGATTCCATCAAAAAAGAACGTTCATTTGACGAGAAACCCGTTATTCCGGTGAAGTTTTCGATGTCTGTTTTGGACCAGAAATAAGGCTTAATAAAAAGGCGATCGCCATCACAAGCAAACAGCCTAAGACGTTAAGCCAAAGAAAGGCCATCCATTCCACCTTCCAAGCATAAATCACAAAGGCTTCTGCAATCAATGCCGCTACGAAAACTTGTGTCCCTGTGGTTTTAGGCAAATAAAACGCACATAAGAAAATACCTAGGATAGTCCCGTAGAACCAAGACCCCAAAATATTCACTACCTCAATTAAGCTGCCCATATTTACAGCAAACTGAGCCACCACTAAACATAGGATTCCCCATCCCAGCGTAATCAGCTTCGAGATCCACCAATAATGCTGATTGCTTCTTTCTGGGGCAATGAAGCGTTCGTAAATATCGACCATCGAAGTGGAAGTCAAAGAGCCAAAAGCCGAGGCCATAGATCCCATAGACGATAACAAGATCATCGCGATCAAGAAGCCAATAAATCCAATGGGTAAATGATCTATGATGTAGCGAAGGAAGATGTAATTCGTATCCTGCGCGTCGTTGTTTGGCTGTGCCGTTTTCAATAATTCAACGGCCTTTTCTTGGTTTTCGCTCGCCTTCGCATTGAGTTCATTCAAGCGATCATAATCCTTCTGCAAGATAGCCTCTTTTTTTGCGGTGAAAATTTCCGCTTTTTCTTTTTCTATGGCTAAGTGACCAGGCACAGAGCGATAGACCACTTCAGTATTCTTATTGAAGAAGGTAGGAGGGGCGTTGAATTGGTAATAGGTAAAGACTAGGATGCCGACTAACAAGATGAAGAATTGCATCGGAATCTTTAGGAATCCATTCATTAATAGGCCTTTCTTAATTTCTGAGGCTGAAACGCCTGAAAGGTAACGGCCTACTTGACTTTGGTCTGTACCGAAATAGGAAAGTTGTAAAAAGAAGCCTCCAATGATTCCAGACCAGATATTGTACCGGTTATTCAAATCAAATTTCCAGTCGATGAGATTCACTTTGCCCATTTTACCTGCTATTTGAAGGGATTCTTTAACCCCTATTTCTGCTGGTAATTGCGACACGACGTAATAACCTACGAAAACCATCCCGGTTAAAACGACGGCCATCTGTAACATTTGGGTATAAGAAATGGCCTTAGATCCACCCAGCATGCAATACGTAGTGACAATGGCAGCGGTCAACGCATTCGTTCCTGCTAAGTCCCAGCCTAACAAGGTAGAAAGGATGATGGATGGAGCTGCAATTGTCACTCCGGTAGACAGGGCACGTGGTATTAAAAATAAGAGCGAGGTGAGCACTCGGGTTTTGGCATCAAAACGATTCTCCAAAAACTCGTAGGCTGTGTATACTTTTAGAGAGAAATAATGTGGAATGAAGGTTACTGAAAGGACGATCATCGCGATAGGAAGGCCCAAGTAAAACTGCACAAAACGCATTCCATCGTGGTAGGCCTGGCCTGGAACCGATAAAAAAGTGATCGCAGAGGCCTGCGTCGCCATCACGGATAATAAAATGTGGTACCAGGGTAATTCGCGGTCGGCTAACAGAAATCCCTGCAACGAGTGCTTGGTTTGATTTCCTTTCCAGCTTCCATAGGCGACAATTCCACCAATAGTCACCAATAAAACGATCCAATCGAGTGCTTGCATGACTACTTAAAGGTTTCTGTTAAAAAAATGAAGGTCGCAATTACTCCGATGAGGAATGCCATTAAAGCGACGTACCAGCGACTGAATTTCATAGGAGGTTTATTTTTGCCAAAGTTAATCCAATATTTATATTTAAAAGCTTTTGAATTTTTAAAATTGCTGACTACCTTTGCACTCCAATTTACGCGGGTGTGGTGGAATTGGTAGACATACCAGACTTAGGATCTGGCGCCGCGAGGCATGGGGGTTCGAGTCCCTTCACCCGTACCAATGGCAAGCCCTCAACACCAAAAAGGTTTTGAGGGTTTTATTTTAAAAGCTAATTATAAATAATCACAAATGAACATTTCACTTAACAAGGCAGGAGATTTAGAAGGTCGTTTGACCGTGGCAGTTTCACCAGCAGACTATGCGGACAAAGTAGAGGCTAAATTGAAAGATTATCGCAAAAAAGCTTCCATCAAAGGATTTCGTCCAGGAATGGTTCCAGCTGCGCTTGTGAAGAAATTATATGGTCAATCTGCTTTAGTAGACGAGATCAACCACTTGTTAGGACATGCGGTTTCTGATTATATCAAAGAAAACAAATTGAACTTAGTAGGAGAGCCTTTGCCAGCTGTTGAAGAAGCGGATGCGATCGACTGGGAAAAAGATACGGAATTTACATTCCACTATGATTTAGGTTTCCACGGAGATTTTACGGTGGATTTGGCCAAAATCAAAACAATCAACTCCTACGAAATCAAAGCTGACAAGAAGGAAATCGAAGAAACGATTGAGAACTTGAAGAAGCAATTTGGCGATCAAACTCACCCAGATTCAGTTGAAGACCGTGATTTAGTATTCGGTACTTTCACGCAAGGGGAGTGGGTTGAGAAATCAGCTATCCCTATGCACGCAATCAACGATAAGTCGAAGAAAGTGTTCATCGGAGCGAAGAAAGACGATACCTTGAAATTTGCGATCGACAAAGTATTCGTAGATGCAAAGGCTTTAGCTTTAGCAACTGGAAAGAAAGAAGACGAGGTAGCTGATTTGAAAGGAGAGGTTTCATTCGTAGTGGAAGATATTACACGTCAAGTTCCATCGGAATTAAACGTGGTATTTTTTGACAAGGTTTTAGGTGCTGGCAAAGCGACAGATGAGAAATCATTCCGCGAGCAGGTTGAAACGATTGTAACAGAAAACTACAAGCGTGAGGCGGAATACTTATTACGTATCGATGCGGAGAAAGCGATTTTAGAGCAAGTGAAAATTGATTTACCAGAGGCATTCTTACGCACTTGGTTAATCCGTATCAACGAAGGTAAATTTACACCGGAGCAAATTGATCAAGACTTTGATAATGTCAAGAAAGACATTCGTTGGAACTTGATCAAAAACGAAATCGCTGAGAAATTCGACGTGAAGGTAGAATATCCAGAGGTAGTGGAGAAGGCGAAAGATATGGTACGTGCGCAGTTTGGCGGTTATTTATCATCTAACGAGCCAGGTATTGAAGAAATGATCGAAAAAATCGCGATGGGTTACTTGAGCGATAAATCGAAGTCAGATAACTTCATGAACTTATACAATCAAGCCTTTGCTGATAAAGTTTCAGCGGCGATTGTGGCAAATGTTCCTCACAAAGTGACGAAAATCGACGTAGACAAGTTTAAAGAAATCGCTGCGGCGCTTTAATTTTAAATTGTCTTTATATTTTTGAAAGCCCCGCAAATTGCGGGGTTTTCTGTGAACAAAGGTTTGTATATTTGTGTTCTACCTATTAAAAGCAGAAATTTGATTCTTAAACATTGAAATCTATGTATCCAAAGGAGTTATCATCAGAAGAATTTCGCAAGTATGCGGTTCACCATAGAGGTTTGAACGGTCTTGCAGTTGATCAATATATGAATAACATCGGCAGTCGCCCGATGCACCAAATCGAAGATATGACGCAATACATCATTGAGGAACGCCCCATGCGTTTCGCTCAAATTGATGTATTCTCTCGTTTAATCATGGATCGCATCATCTTTATGGGTGTTCCGGTAGATGATTATATGGCGAATATCATTGTGGCTCAATTATTATTCATGGAGTCTACG
>JBEBBJ010000079.1:0-8625 GCA_041158445.1 Bacteroidota bacterium | reverse complement strand
TCTGGTTTGCGTTGCTTGGGATCATCGGTAGGTAGAGGAAGGGAAATAAGCTTTTGAGAAGTACCCGTTAATTTGATGATTTCCTCGCCAAATTCTTTGATCGTTATCTCATCTGGATTACCGATGTTTACTGGTTGCGCATAATCGCTTAATAAGAGGCGATAAATGCCTTCTACTAGATCATCTACATAACAGAACGAACGTGTCTGAGAACCATCTCCAAACATCGTTAAATCTTCACCTCTTAAGGCTTGACCAATGAAGGCAGGTAATACACGACCATCATTTAGGCGCATGCGAGGGCCATAGGTATTAAAGATTCGAACGATGCGCGTCTCTAGTCCGTGGTAGGTGTGATAGGCCATGGTCATGGCTTCTTGAAAACGTTTGGCCTCATCATAAACACCACGAGGTCCCACTGGGTTTACATTTCCCCAATACTCTTCTGGTTGTGGGTGTACGTTAGGGTCACCGTAAACTTCAGAGGTAGAGGCGATTAATACACGGGCATTTTTTACGCGGGCTAAACCTAAGCAATTATGTATACCCAGAGAGCCAACTTTTAAGGTTTGGATCGGGATTTTTAAATAATCGATAGGAGAGGCCGGTGAGGCAAAATGTAAGATATAATCTAGTTCGCCTGGCACGTGAATGAACTTAGAAACATCGTGGTGGTAGAACTCGAAGTTTTCCAATTTGAAGAGATGTTCGATGTTTTTCAGATCCCCCGTGATTAAATTATCCATGGCGATAACATGGTAACCTTCTTTAATAAAGCGATCACATAAATGAGACCCTAGAAATCCAGCACCGCCGGTGATTAAAACTCTTTTCATTTTACTGTATTGTTTGGCGGCCAATTGAATAATAGTTGTATCCTAATTCTGCCATTTGGTTTAATTCGTATAAATTTCTTCCGTCAAAAATGACTTTATTTTTCAATAAGCTGTCCATTCGATCGAAGTCTGGCGTTCTAAATTGTGGCCATTCGGTGACAATCAAAAGCGCATCAGCTCCTTCTAAAGCCTCATAAGGATTCTTGGTGAAGGTAATTTTATCTCCCATGATCTGTTTAACATGGCCCATGGCCTCCGGATCATAGGCACTTACACTAGCACCTAGTTCTAACAAGGCATCGATATTGTACAAAGAAGGGGCTTCTCGGATGTCATCCGTATAGGGTTTGAAGGCTAATCCCCACATGGCGATTTTTTTGCCCTGTAGATCACCCTTGAAGTGCTTAGAAAGTTGCGGGATTAGTTTGGTCTTTTGGTTCTCATTGACCTTCATTACGGAGTCCAAAATCTTAAACTCATAGTCGTTCTCTGCCGATGTTTTCGCGAGTGCTTGTACATCTTTTGGGAAACAACTACCTCCGTATCCGATTCCTGCGAATAAGAAACGTTTTCCGATACGAGAATCGGTACCAATCCCTTTTCGAACCTCGTCCACGTTTGCGCCTACTAATTCACATAGGTTGGCAATCTCGTTCATGAAGGTAATCTTCGTAGCTAAGAAGGCATTGGCTGCATATTTTGTTAGCTCTGCCGAACGTTCATCCATAAAGATGATTGGATTGCCTTGGCGAACTAATGGGGCATATAAGCGGGACATTAATTCCTTCGCTTTATCGGATTGAGTTCCTATAACCACCCGATCTGGTTTCATAAAGTCTTCTACCGCCACTCCTTCACGTAAGAATTCAGGATTAGAAACGACATCAAATTCGACTGTAGCCTTTTTAGCGATGGCAGCTCGTACTTTATCCGAGGTTCCGACAGGAACAGTACTTTTGTCGATGATGACGGTGTATTCGGAAAGAATAGGGCCTAAATCATTTGCCACTTGCAGAATGTATTTTAAATCTGCTGATCCATCGGCTCCTGGAGGAGTCGGCAAAGCTAGGAAAATAACTTTTGCCCCTTCGATTCCCTCTTTCAAGGAGGTAGTGAAATGAAGGCGACCTTCTTCGGTATTTCTTTTGAATAAGTCCTCTAAACCAGGCTCGTAAATAGGAATGATCCCAGCCTGCATTTGCTTTACTTTTTCTTCATTGATGTCTACGCAAGTCACTTGGTTACCTGTCTCAGCGAAACAAGTACCTGTGACTAATCCTACGTATCCGGTTCCTACAACGGCTATTTTCATATTTTTACTGAATTACTTTTCCAATACTTCCAGTGGGTTCGCTAATTTTTAACCAATTAGCTATCGTGCTTGAAATATCACTAATGTTTGTTCTTTGACTGATTTCACGAGGTTTCAGGTTCCACCCGAAGAATAAAAGGGGTACGTGGGTGTCATATGCATAAACTGTGCTGTGGGATGCTCCCGTTTTATACCCCGAAACCCATTGTGGTCTTAATAAATACATAAAATCCCCGCTTCTTGCTTGGTTGTAGCCGTTTGTGAGGATTTCACGGTAAATAGCTGGAATAGGGCTTAATGCGACCTCTCTCATGTTAATAAATTCAGCAAATCCTGGTTGTTTTTTGAATGATTTCTCCAAAATATTTCCAACCGCATTCTTTGAAATTTGAAATTTATCCAGGTTAGCATGATTTAAATAAATTTGATTATTCTCCACACCGACAATCAAATCCACATCGCCAAATTCCTTTTTTAATGCTGATTTCGCTTCACTCACCGCTTTTCCTGTGTCAAAAGAGCCAGCTGGCAAACGCTTACTAATCATATAATCGTGATTATCAGCCACAGCATGGTCAGCGGTTAAAAAAACGAGGTACTGATTCTTACCTATTTTGGCATCTAAATAGCTTAGAATCTCCGCCATATCTTGATCTAAGCGTAAATACGTATCTTCAATTTCAATAGATTGCGGCCCAAACGCATGACCAATATAGTCTGTCGAGGAGAAGCTGATGGCTAAAAAATCGGTTGTCCCATTCTTACCCAATTTCTCTTCTTCAATCGCTTTTAAGGCAAATTCTTTTACCAAATTGTTTCCGTAAGGTGTTTTGCGGAAAACCTCCAGCATATTATCCCCTTTCAGCGCATGAGGGAAAGTGGGCGTTTTTTCATTGCCTAATTTACCTTCGTAAGCGCTATTATCATCCGCAGAACGAGTATAGGTAGAAATTGGATATAAGGTATTCCATCCTTGATTTAGGTATTTTTGTGGTCTTCCTTCCAAATTGAATTTTTGCACCCAGGTGGGTAATTCTTTCATGTAAAAAGAGGAAGTAATCCAGTATCCATCTGCAGAATCATACCAATATGAGGCATCTGCCGTATGTCCTCCCGGAATAATGGATCCACGATCTTTCAAAGAAATAGCGATGGTTTTAGATTTGTAATTTTGCGCCATCTTTAATTGATCTGTCAGTGTCGAAGTGAATAAGTTTCGGGGTGACATTTTTCCCGCCTTACTTTTACTTCCGATGGTTTGCACCGTCGAATCATCTACACAATACACTTTCTTTCCTGATGCGACATCAATCCAATCATTCTCAACAATCCCATGTATCGCAGGAACTGACCCAGTATAAATGCTGGCATGTCCAGCTGCAGTCACCGTAGGAGCATAATTATAGTGATTATCCGTACAATTGATGCCTTCTCTCATCAATCTTTTAAAACCTTTATCTGAATAGCGATCGAAATATTTGTAGAGATATTCGTAACGCATTTGGTCTACCACAATGCCTACCACAAGTGCTGGTTTTTTTTGAGCTGCAGCTGTCAAGCTAAGCAGGGTAAGTGTTAAAATGAATAGCTTTTTCATGAATAGGAGGGAAAATCAGTGATGATTTCTGATGATTTGTTGAAAATATGGTAATGTAATCCGTTGGTTATGACGAGGTATTCTGCTTGTTGAACTTTTTGGTATTGCGCAATTTGTTGCAAGGTCTCTACGTTTATTTGTACTTGTGGGGCTTTGCACTCAATTAACATAAAAACGTCTCCTCTTGAATTGTAAATTCGGATATCGGTTCGTCTGTTTAATTTATCCACCTTCATGCCGCCTTCAATCTGAAATAAGGAGGCAGGGTAGTTCATGTTATTCACTAAATACTGAATGCAATGTTGCCTAACCCATTCTTCTGGTGTAAGTAATCGATATTTTTTCGAGATCTCTTCGAAAATATACAGTTTCCCCTCATTTTTCTTTACTTTGTGAGCAAAAGGCGGGAAGACTAAGTTTAATTCGGGAGATGTTGTCATCTTTATCAATCTAACTTCTAAATTAATCTTTTTGCTTAATTAATTCATCACAAATACGCGTATAAATATGAAAACGAAAGAGGAAATTGTACAGAATTGGTTACCACGCTACACAGGCACGAATGCTGATACATTTGGGCAGTATATTTTGTTAACTAATTTCAAGAATTACGTGGATATGTTTGCCGAAAAATTCGGGGTGGAAATAAAGGGACATGATCGTCCTATGCAGACAGCAACGGCACATAACATTACGATTATTAATTTTGGCATGGGTTCACCCATGGCAGCCACAGTGATGGATATTTTATCTGCTATTATGCCTAAAGCAGTATTGTTTTTAGGGAAATGTGGTGGTTTGAAGAAGAATTTAGCATTAGGGGATTTGATTTTACCCATCGCTGCTGTTCGTGGTGAGGGTACTTCTGATGAGTATATGCCCAAAGAAGTGCCAGCCTTACCCTCTTTCCGTTTGCAAAGGGCTGTTTCTTCGATGATAAAGAAGCATGAATTAGATTATTGGACAGGATTAATCTACACCACCAATCGCCGTGTTTGGGAGCACGATGAGGTATTTAAAACCTATTTATCGGATATTCGAGCGATGGGAATTGATATGGAAACCGCGACGATTTTTACTGTCGGTTTTAAGAATAAGATACCGCATGGAGCCCTCTTATTAGTCTCGGATAATCCGATGACTCCAGATGGGGTAAAAACGGATGTGAGTGATAAAAAAGTCACCGAAAACTTTGTGCAAAAGCATCTGCAAATAGGAATTGATGCCCTTGAGGAATTAGCGAATTCAGGAGAATCGGTGAAACACTTACGTTTCGATTAATTACAGAAGTCGCGAATAACTGAATAAGCCGCTGTATAGCCTAATTCACCTGATTTGCTTAAGTCTAGGCAGCCTGTGTTATCATTCAAGGCCAATTTGATGATTCCACGGATGAAATAGGCTTCTGCATATTTTCCATTTAAGTCGATCGCATTGTTGCAGTCTTGAATCGCATTTCTTTGATCTCCGAGATTTGATTTAGCGATACCTCGTTGGAAATAGGCATCTGCATAAGTGGGCTGAAGTGAAATAGCGCGGTTATAATCATCAATGGCACTTTTGGGGTCTCCTGATTTCGATTTTGCGAGACCACGGTGAAAGAAAACCTCAGCTCGGCTAGCACTCATATCACTCATTTTCGTGCGATCGACTAGCCCATTACGCAATTCGTCTAATTGAATTTTGCCCAGTTTTGCCGTGTAAATTATTTTCGCATTTTCATTATTGCCAAACTCAATAGCACGGGTAAAGTCCTCCATAGCACCTCTAGGGTCCCCTAATTTTGACTTAACAAATCCTCGGCCATACATCGCTTCGATCATTTCTGGATCTAATTCTAAGGCCTTGTTGAAGTCTTCTAAGGCTCCTTTTTCTCCATTTTCACCTCTGTAGTTTTCTAGTTGAGCTTTGCAGAAGCCGGAATAATACCATTCTTCAGCTCTATCAGGATTTAATTTGATCACTTCGCTGAAATCAGCTAACGCTCCTTTGAAATCAGCTATTTTCATTTTGGCAAAAGCACGACCAGATAGGTAGTTCGTGCGCTTTGGTGTGATTTCGATGGCCTTATTATAATCTTCAACACTGCCTGCAAAATCGCCTAATTTAGCTTTGCTGTCTGCTCTAGCGGCTAATGTAGGCGCATAATCAGGAACTAATTCTAAGGATTTATTAAAATCGGTAATGGCAGCTCGGAAGTTTTCTAATTTATTCTTCGACAAACCACGGCTGAAATAGGCGGTTCCCTCTAATGGATTGAGGCGAATAGCTTCATTATAATCTTGAATGGCAAGGGGATGGTTATCTTGTTTGCTATAGCTTTGGCCACGGGCAATAAATGCTTCAAAGTAATTAGGTTTTAATTCAAGAGCTTTGTTGAAGTCCAAAATAGCTCCTTGAAAATCCTTCAAGTTGTATTTAGCGAAGCCCCGGTTGTAAAAGGCAATGGGATTTGGATTCGCAGCCGTTTTTTCGATTTCTAAGGTGAAATTGCGTAATGCGTCGGCGTAATTCCCGGTTTTATTTTGGTTTAAACCTAGCTCTAAATAACTAATTTCAGTTGTCTGAGCTAAAAGAGATAAGTTAAAGCCAATAAAAGCGAGAGTTAGAATGCCGCTGCGTAATTTCATAGAATCTTATTTTTTGTAAAAATAAGCGAAATTACTGGCTTGTTAAAATTTGAATTGCCCCAAAAACAAGTATCAAAAACAAGGTCCTTAAGGCCGTTTTTTTCAAATAAGGATCAATTTGAGCAGCACTCATTCCCGAATGCAATTCACGGAAAAGTTGTATGATGGGATAAATGCCGACTATCAATAGTTGTTGATAGCCGCTAGGTACAAGAATTTCTGGTAGTAAAACCCGAAGGTTTTGCCAATTCTAACGGGTATTGAGTTTTTCCCCGTCTTGATATCATTTTCGATATCTCGTAGATTATTCAGATTTAATACGGCTACCGAAAGAAATCCACAACCGGAAGCTGGTAGAAATAGGGCTAGATTTAAGCTAAATGTCTGAAGATAATAGGTGCCTGCTGTTCCAATTAAGCCAAAAAATAAGAAAACGGATAAATCGCCTAATCCCATGTACCCATAAGGGCGTTTACCTACAGTATAGGCGATGGCTGCTGCTATGGAAGCGACTCCTAAGCCTAAAAAAGCACCCCAAACCTCAAGGGGAGCCTCTTTTAAACCAAGATAAAGCAGGGCCAGACCAGACAAAAAAGCAAAGGCCGCCGTTAAAATAACAGCAGCCTTCATCTCTTCTTGACTAATTTTTCCTGTTTGTACAGCTCTTAAAGCTACTTTGCGATCTGCGTTATCAACTCCGTTTGAGAAGTCGCCTAAATCATTCGCAAAATTGGATAGTATCTGTAATAATAGGGTGGTTAGAGTAGCTAATAGGGCAATTGATAGATCAAATTTTCCTTGTGCATAGGCTAAGAAATTACCTAATAATATACTTCCAACTGCTAACGGTAAGGTTCTTGGTCTTGCCGCATCTACCCATCTATTCATTCTTATTTTCCAATGGCAGCTAAAAATTCAGGACTGTTTGGCTTGATGCCAGAAGCGAAGAAATTTTGCAATTCACCTTTCTCGTTGATGACATATTTGCAGAAGTTCCAGCTAGGCTCTTTTTCATTCCAACCATTCTTTGATTTGTCTGAAAGCCATTGGTATAAATCACATTTTCCAGATCCCTTAACTACGACTTTTTCCATCATTTGGAAAGAAACACCGTAATTCAATGAGCAGAATGAAGCAATTTCATCATTCGTACCTGGCTCTTGTCCCCCAAATTCATTTGCAGGGAAACCTAGAATAACGATGTCTTTATTTGCTTTATGGAATTTTTCCCAGTCTGCGTATTGTGGCGTATAACCACATTTAGAAGCTGTGTTCAACACAATCACTTTCTTGCCTTTGAACTGAGAGAAATCAATCTCTTTTCCATCGATTCCTTTCATTTTGAAGGAGTGAAAGTTCGCTGCTGCAGTAATTTCCATTTTTTCTGGTCTATTTAAGACGGTTTTTTGTGTGAATGGTAGGGCCAAAGCCGTTAATAACGATCCGATTTTCATAAAACTTGCTATCATAATGATAAGTATTAAAATGGTGAGGTAAAGATATTTACGTTTCAAATTACATTCGATTAGGTGAAACTATACCTAATAACGAAGTAGCATGCTGAATTGTTTTTCCTGTCAGCTCCGCTAAGGTAAGTCGAATGTTTCGCTTCACCTCATTTTCCTCTGATAGGATAGTTATTTCATTGTAAAACTTATTGAATGTTTTCGCTAAATCGTAGGCATAATTCGCAATAACCGAAGGGGCAAAATTAGCTGCTGCCTGCGCAATAGTTGCCTTGTATTCGCCTAATAAATAAATTAATTCTTGTTCTGAGTTCGCCAATTCTGAATCGGTAACGACTGGTTTAATGTCTCCGCCTTTGCGCAGGATTGAACAAATTCTAGCATGTGTATATTGGATGAATGGCCCCGTATTTCCTTGAAAATCAATAGATTCCTCTGGATTAAACAACATACGTTTTTTCGGTTCGACTTTCAATAGGAAGTATTTCAACGCACCTAAACCAAGGTTGTGAAATAGTTCATTCGATTCAGCTTCCGTAAAACCATCGATCTTGCCTAATTCTAAGGTGCGATCTTTCGCCGTTTGGATCATCTCAGCCATCAAATCATCCGCATCCACAACAGTTCCTTCACGTGATTTCATTTTACCACTTGGAAGATCCACCATGCCATAGGAAAGGTGGAAATTACCTTGCGAAAAGGGCTTGTTTAATTTCTTCAGGATATGGAATAGCACCTCAAAATGGTAATCTTGCTCATTTCCCACCACATAAACCGATTGATT